>JAZNFF010000029.1:0-7395 GCA_045588995.1 Acutalibacteraceae bacterium | reverse complement strand
TCTCCAGTGCCACAAACTGGCGCTTTAACCAACTAAGCTACATCCACCGTAACGCAAAATCTATTATATCATAACAAAACAAATTGTCAAGTGATTTTTTGTAATTAAAGTGAAAAATCTTTATCGGTAAATTCGCCGCTTGTTTTAATTCTTTCCGGTTTTCTTTTTAATATATCGTATTTATAATTACGACAGTAGTCACGCTTATTTGTAACCCCGTGTTTCGCGCAGAAAATCTCATCGGAATATTCAGATTTATTACCGTAAATACAGAAAGAACAAGATTTGGAAAGTTTTTTGTTAAAAATTGAAGCCATAATATCACCTAATGTTTATTATAACAAATCTTCCTTTAAATTTCTACCATCAAATTTCCTTTCTAAAGCTATTATCAATAAAATCATCATAATAATCAGGGAAATCGTCAGTGACGGCGTTTTATAGATATAAGAGGGCAAATTAACGGCATTGTTAGAAAATGTATTAATCTCAATTTTCAATAATTTTATAATAATATAGGTGAAGGTCGAATTTAATAAACCGACGATTAACCGTGAAGCAATGAGTGATATAATATTAATTTTAAAATTCTTACAGCAAGAAATGACCTGGAGTAAGATGCTGATTCCGCCGAATCCCAATAAAAATGAAATTAAATAGACATTTTTAGTTTTTCCTATGGCGGTAGTAACTTCTAATATATATGTTATCGGCTTAAATAATTCAATGCAGTTAAGTATTTCGCCGAGGGATGAAAAAATTATTATGTAGGCGCAGATATTTAAAATTGTACCTGCCGCATTGGCAACACTATCTACGAAATTATCGGAAAGGGATTTTACTTTGTATGTGGGCTCATAATCCATTGAAGTTTTTTTAAGCGAGCAAGCACAAAAAAACGATACCAAAAGCGAGGATGCAATATGAGATATAAGTAATACTATCCCTAATAATTTAGATTTTAATAGGCCGTTACCAACGGCTAAAATTATAAATGCGGGGCCTGCGTTTATTGTGTACATCAAAATTTTATTAGCTCTATTTGTATTGGTATTATTCTCCTTAACCGTTTCGTTCAGTAGTTTTGCGCCAATGGGGTAACCACCTATAAATGATAAAAAAAACGTTAAAAATTCCGCTTCATTTAATCCGAAAAGTTTGTAAATAATTTTACTGATACGCCTCATATAAACGGCAATTCCGGATTGCATAAGCATCAGAACGCACACTGTAAAAGGTAAAAGTGAAGGAATTATTATATTACCGCTAATAAGAATTCCGTTAATAGCGCCTTTTTTACACTCATCTTGGTATATAAATATCAAAAGAATGATGGTTATTACAATAAAAATATTAATAGCAGTAGTTATGAAGTTGCTTTTTTTCATATCATCACCCTAATAATTATATGTTTTATAGAATTATTATTATTTCATAATCATAACTTAAATTAGAAGATAATTTAGGGTGTGTTTTTTTGGCAAAGAAATTTGTTTTTAATTCTAAAAATAAGAAAAAAATTGATTTAGGTGTTGGGCGCAACGAGCTTTTGAATAAGGAAATGTTAACCGGTTCAAATATTCAAATTTTTTCAAATAATGAGATTATTATTGATGGATGTAAAAAAGTTGTAGATTTCAATAACGATTATATTAAACTCAAATTATCAAACGGTTATTTACTGATATTCGGCAGTAAGTTTATTATACAAAATTTTGAGGAAAAAAACATTGATATTGTTGGCGTTATAAATTCCATAGAATTTTGTTAAGAAGGTGATTTTATTTTTAATTTAATACGATATTTATTTGGTTATGTGACCGTATCAATAAGCGGTGAAAATTGCGAACAAATTTTGAATTTATGCGCCAAACACTCTATAAGATATAGAAGATTACATTATAAGAACGGCGAGATAATAGGCGATATAACGATAAACGATTTTAGAAAACTGAGAACTATTCGGCCTAAAAATTTGGCAAAAATACATATAGTTAAAAAAAGAGGATTGCCGTTTAAAACGGAAAAATATAAAAAGCGTTTTGGCTTTATTGTCGGTTTTGCAATATTCATAATTATAATTGAATTTTTATCAGGATATATCTGGAATATCAGCATTATTGGTAACAGTCAAGTGAAAGATGCTGAATTAATACAACTATGTGAAAATTACGGTATTAAAATTGGCACGAAAATCAGCGAAATTGACACATTGAAATCCGCTCAACAACTACTTATCGATCATAAAAAACTCGCGTGGGCATCGTTAAATATCGAAGGCACATTACTAACCGTTAATGTTACAGAAACTAAAAATTCCAATGAAGATATATCGCCATCAAATCTTGTGGCGAAGGCGGACGGTGAGATTAAGAAAATCGATGTTACTTCAGGAACGGTTAACGTAAAAATCGGGGACACCGTGAGAAAAGGAGATATATTGGTTTCGGGTATAATTGAGAATTTAAGCAGTACTGCGTTTGTCAATTCCAAAGGAACAATAACGGCGTTTTCTGTGAGAGAAATTTCCGTAACAGAGAATTACAGACAAAAAGTTTTTATTAGCACCAACCATTTTAAGACAAGAACAATTTTAGAGATTTTTACTTTTAAAATCCCCCTATATTTAGGCGATAACAAGAACACCAGCATAGATACATATAAATCTGAAAAAATTAAATTATTTGGTGAGGAATTACCGATAATTAAGCATATAAAGTCATCGCAGCTCACAAAAGACGTGAATAAAGTATATAAAAAAGATGAACTTCTGAAAATCGCCGATTCAAAATTAGATAAAAAAATGAATGAAATGAATTTTAAGATAATAGATAAAGATGAAAAAATTATTAAATATTCAGATGATGGAATAACGGTTTCGCAGAGGGTAATAGTTGAAGAAAATATCGCCGAAAATCATCCTATCCTTATTAACACTATAAATTGACTTTTTGATATATTTTGCTTATAATATATATAACTATATATTTAAGTTAGGGGAATTGTTTTTGCTAGAACAGTTTATAGATATTGAACGAATAGAAGATATTGTTGCTTTGTTCGGTAATTTTGATGAAAACATCAAAAAGTTGGAAAAACAGTATAAAGTTAATATAACATATCACGGCGGCCGACTCAAAATTAGCGGCGATGCTGACCGTGTGTCTATGGCCTCAAAAGCAATAAACTGTTTATTGGTTATGATTAGCAAAGGTGAAAATATCACTGAGCAAAATATTGATTGCGTTATTGATATGATTGATGACGGAACTGAGGATAAAATTAGCAGTATAACCGACGCAGATTGTATCTGTGTCACATCTAAAGGAAAACCCGTTAAACCCAAAACTTTGGGTCAGAAACGATATATTGACGCTATTGCTAATAATACGATAACCATCGGAGTTGGCCCTGCTGGCACCGGCAAAACCTATCTTGCGGTAGCACATGCCGTAAACGCTTTTAGATCAAAACAAGTTAATCGCATCATTTTGACAAGACCTGCAGTTGAAGCAGGGGAAAAATTAGGTTTCCTGCCTGGTGACCTTCAACAAAAGGTCGATCCATATCTTAGACCGCTTTATGACGCGCTTTTTGATATGTTGGGCGCCGAGAATTTTCAGAAGTGTCAGGAGCGCGGAGATATCGAGGTAGCACCCCTTGCATATATGCGAGGAAGAACGCTTGATGATAGTTTTATAATCCTTGATGAAGCGCAGAACACCACTTCGGAACAGATGAAAATGTTTTTAACTCGTCTTGGCTTTAATTCTAAGGCCGTTGTAACGGGGGATGTTACGCAAATAGACCTTCCAGACGGTAAGAGATCCGGTCTTAAAGAGGCGGTCAGTATTCTTAAAAATATTGATGATATTGCTATTGTGCAACTTACGGGTAAAGATGTTGTCCGCCATAAATTAGTTCAAGAAATTATTAAAGCGTATGAAAAGAATGGAAATAAAAATGAGGGTAAGAGTAAATATAATCAACAGTCAAAATAAAATTAAATTACCGTTTGGTATCAAAAGTATCGTTAAAAAAGCGTGTAAGCAGACACTTATAAGCGAAAACTTTTTTCATTCTTCTGAAATTAACGTGACTTTTGTTGATGATGATGAAATAAGGCGCTTGAATTCTGAATTCAGAAATCTCGATAAAAGCACCGATGTTTTATCATTCCCCTTAGGTGAAGACGGTGAATATGATATAAATCCGGAAACAGATGCCGCTATGCTGGGTGACGTTGTTATTTCTCTCGAACACGCGGTATCTCAAGCTAAAGCTTATGGGCACGGTTTAAAAAGAGAAACGGCATTTTTAACCGTTCACTCTGTTCTTCATCTGCTTGGATACGATCATGTTAATTCAGAAGAAGAGGACAAGCTGATGAGATCAAAGCAAAGTGCGGTTCTCGAAAACATGGGACTTACCGTTAGTAATAAATAAGGAGAAATATATGAACCAACAATCTGCATTTATAACGATTATCGGTAGAGCCAATGTGGGCAAATCTTCATTGATGAATAAGATACTCGGCCAAAAAGTAGCTATAGTTTCCGATAAACCGCAAACTACCCGCACCAGAATAATGGGAATTTTAACAAAAGAAGAAACACAATTTGTATTTATTGATACACCCGGTTTTCATAAGCCACATAATCTTTTAGGAACTAATATGATTAAGGCCGTCGATAGCGGTATGAGCGATGTTGATGCCGTGGTTTTAGTGGTAGATGCCTGTCCCGATTTTAAATTGGATGAGGATAATATACCTGCCGCTGAAATTGCCCTTTTAGCATCGGTTAAATCTAAAAAACTCAAATGCCTACTAGCAATAAATAAAATCGATTTACTTCCCGAAAAAGAAAAACTTTTCGATATTATAAGTGCTTATTCAAAACAGTTTAATTTTGAAGCAGTTATTCCTCTTTCGGCCAAAAGCGGAGATGGTATTGATATTCTTCTTACTGAACTTGAAAAATATAAAAAACCTTCGCCGCATTTCTTCGATGATGAAGATGTAACCGATCAACCCGATAAGGTTATGGTTGCAGAAATAATAAGAGAAAAACTGCTTCGTATTTTAAGCAAGGAAGTGCCACACGGAATCGCGGTAGATCTTGAAAGGTTTTATGAACGCGATAATTCTATGGGCGATCCGATTTTGGAAGTCGAAGCGGTAATTTACTGCGAAAGAGAATCACACAAAGGTATTGTAATAGGCAAAGGCGGCGCAATGCTTAAAAAAATAGGAACTATGGCCCGTAAAGATATAGAGCAATTTTTCGGTATAAAAGCATCGCTGAAACTTTGGGTAAAGGTAAAAGAGGATTGGCGTAACCGCCAAGGACTTATTCACACATTTGGTTTAGATAATAACTGATTTGAATTATTTTCCTACCATATTTTAAATTTCTTTACAAAAAATATTAATGATAAAAATGTAAAGGAAGAAATTTATGATAGGCGAAAAAGAGTGGAATAGATTTATAATTACAGGTAGAGTTGAAGATTACCTAAAATATATAAACTGTTGTCATAAAAACAGTAATCTTGGAGGATAGTATGGGCTTTTCAACAGACGGTCTCGTTATTAAAGAAATGAATATTGGCGATAATGACCGTTTGGTTACTATTATGACGCGGGAGTATGGCGTTATTAAGGCCTTTGCTGTCGGAGCCAAAAGCATTAAAAGCCGAAGGGGAAGCGCCACGGGACTCCTTTCCTATTCAAATTTTGATATCGAGAAAAAAGGGGATACATATAAAATCAAGGAAGCCAGCGTTAATAAGTTGTTTTTTGGCGCCGGCAGTGATGTTGATGTATTGGCATTGTCACAGTATTTTTGTGAACTTTGTTTAGTGCTCGGGCCATATGATAATAAAAACGAAGAATTTTTGAGATTAATACTAAATTCGTTACATTTTATTACCGAAAGAAAAAAGCCGCTCGATATCGTTAAGGCGATAACAGAACTGCGAATAGCATCAATAGCCGGATACGAGCCAAATTTAGTTGCGTGTGACGGATGCGGTGTGTTTGAAAGCGATGTTATGTATTTTAATACGCACGATGGAGTTATTTATTGTGATAACTGTCGCAAAGGTGAATATTGCGAACCGATTTCTTTGACGGTTTTAAAAGCGATGAGACATATAGTTTATTCAAAATTTGAATCTTTGTATTCCTTTGAAATTCCTGAAAATCAGGCTGCAATTCTTTCCAAAATTACAGAAAAGTATATAATTCTTCAAACGGAACATAAATTTACTACCCTTGATTTTTACAAAGGTATAATTTGAGGTTAAAATGTATAATTTAGATAAACAATTAACAACTCTTGAACTGAATAGGGTTCTTGAATTTTTATGCGATGAGGCAATAATGCCCGAAGCAAAAGAACAGATACTGTCTATTAAACCTTCTCGGAATTTTGAGGAGGTTAATATGCTTTTAAAACAAACCGAAGATGCATATCTCTTTATGGCTAAATACTCGGCGCCCTCTTTTAGCTCTCAAGGGAATATACCAAGTGTTCTTGCAAGAGCCGTAGTGGGTGCAACACTTTCGGCAAAAGAGCTTTTATGCGTGGCGGAGGTTTTAAGAGTTATCCGTACCGTTAGAAAGTGGCGTGAGGACTGTTCCGGTACACGCGAAACATCTTTGGATGTTTATTTTAACGCGCTTAACCCCAATAATTACCTCGAAAATAAAATTACCTTTGCTATAAAATCTGAAGATGAGATCAATGATAAAGCATCGGCGGCGCTTTCGGATATCCGAAGAAAAATTGCAGGTGCTTCATCTAAGCTTCGAGATAATCTTGAAAAAATAATCAGAGGCGGTACGGCGAAGTATCTGCAGGATGCAATAATCACCCAAAGAGACGGTAGATTTGTTGTTCCAGTTAAGGCGGAATTCAGAGGCGAAATCAAGGGTATTTTACACGATACTTCTTCAAGTGGTTCGACTTTGTTTATTGAACCAATGAGCGTTGTTGAAACAAATAATGAAATCCGTGTTTTGAAAGCTAAAGAGCAAGAAGAAATAGCGCGAATTCTTGCGGAACTTTCTGCAGAGGTAATGGAGTTTGCCGATAGCATTAAATATTCTCATAATGCGCTTATTTCGCTTTGTATAATTTTTGCCAAGGCAAAGCTTGCTTACAAAATGGGAGCTATTGTGCCTAAAATAAACAATAAGGGATACATATATCTCAAAAACGCCCGTCATCCTCTTATTGACAGAAGAAGGGTTGTGCCAATAACCGTAACCTTGGGTGAAGAATATGATACCCTTATTATTACCGGACCTAATACGGGCGGTAAAACCGTTACTCTAAAAACGGTGGGACTTTTGACATTGATGGCTATGTGCGGTCTTATGATACCTGC
>JAZNFF010000028.1:0-3440 GCA_045588995.1 Acutalibacteraceae bacterium | reverse complement strand
CTTTTTCCAATGGCAAAGGGTTTAAAAAACGGATACTCGTGGCATAGCGCCCGTAATGCTTTATTGAGATTGGCATAACTGTAATTCTCTGATTTTATCAACATTTTACCGCCCCGTTAGTTAATGAAATAGTATATTTACATTAAAATATACAATATATAGCACTTGAAATATGACGCGAAATGAGGTATAATTAGTTAGTTTTATTTCCCATAGGAGTGTGAATTTTTTGAAAACCTATCTTGAAATGACAAGGGAAGAATTAGCAGCCGAGTTTAAAACCGTTAAAACCGAGTATGAAAAGCTCCGCTCTTTGCACCTTACCCTTGATATGTCCCGCGGAAAGCCGGGGGCGGATAATATGGATTTAAGTGAGAAAATGTTTGACCTTGTCGGCAATGACACAGGGTTTAAAAATATTGACGGTATTGATTGCCGCAACTACGGCGGTCTTGATGGGCTTCACGAATTGAAAATTCTCTTTTCAAAAATACTTGAAGTTCCCGAAGATCAGATAATCGTAGGCGGTAATTCGTCCCTTAATATGATGTATGATACCATCGCTCAAGCCATGACTCACGGTTTCGGCTCTACTCCCTGGCTTCTGCAAGGAAAACTCAAATTCCTTTGCCCCGTTCCCGGATATGACCGTCACTTTGCTATTTCCGAGTATTTTGGTTTTGAACTTATCCCCATTGAGATGGACGAAAACGGTCCTGATATGGATGCCGTTGAAGAATATATTAAGGACCCAAGCGTTAAGGGTATCTGGTGCGTTCCCAAATACTCAAATCCCGAAGGAATTACCTATAGCGATGAGGTTGTTCGCCGTTTTGCGAATCTAAAACCCGCCGCCAAGGATTTCCGAATTTTCTGGGATAACGCTTATGTTGTTCACGATCTTTATGATGAGGGCGACCAGCTTCTCAATATCTATGATGAGTGCGTTAAGGCGGGTAATCCCGACCTTCCCCTTATCTTCGCATCCACCTCTAAAATCACCTTCCCCGGCGCAGGCGTTGCGGTTGAGGCGGCAAGTCCCAACAATGTGGCTATGCTAAAAGGCAGAATGAAATTCCAGACCATTGGTCCCGATAAACTTAATCAGCTTCGCCACTCGCGACTTCTTCGTTCTATGAGCGACCTTAAGGCCCATATGAAGCGTCACGCCGACTGCATCAGACCCAAATTCCAGAATGTTTTCGATGCTTTTAATGCTTCTTTGGCAAATACGGGAATTGCCCGTTGGACCAATCCCAAAGGCGGATATTTCATAAGTCTTTATGTTTTAGAAGGTTGCGCCAAGCGTACAGAACAACTTTGCGCCAATGCAGGTCTTGTACTCACCCCCGCGGGCGCCGCTTATCCTTATGGCCTTGACCCTAAGGACTCTAATCTTCGCATAGCCCCCACCTATCCTTCGGCCGAAGAAATCGGCACAGCCGCCAAGGTGCTCTGCGCCGCCGTCAGATACGCCGCTTTGGAGAAACTCTTGCAAGATTAAATTGACAGAATGTCTATTTAAATGATATAATATCTACATTATTAAAATTGGAGGAATACCAATGAAGTCCAAAAGAACAGGTAAGCTTTGGTTCTTTGTGATTTTCCTATTGATTCTTGCATTCACATATGCATCCTTCTTTGGAATTTACAATTACTATGGCGATACCAAAACAGTTTACACAAAGGGAGCCGAAGATATCCGTTGGGGTATTGATATAAGCGGCGGTGTTGAAGCCGTATTTTCTCCCGATATTAAGGATGCCGAAATAACTGCCGAGGATATGGAATCCGCCAAGGCAATTATTGAAACCCGTCTTGTTAACAATAATATTACCGACTATGAGGTTTACCTCGATTCTGCCAGCCATCAGGTTATAGTTCGCTTCCCCTGGGCCGCAGAAGAAAGTGATTTTGATGCTCAGGAAGCCATCAGAGAACTTGGCGAAACCGCTCAACTTTCCTTCCATAGCGGCAGTGATAACTCCACCCCTGCATTTATGAAGGGTGAGGTTGTTGAAAGCGCAACCGCTACTTATGATGAGAAGTATGGTTATGTAGTAGCCCTTCGCCTTAACTCTACAGGCGCCGCCGCCTTCGCCAATGCTACCGCGCAGGCCGCCGCCAATAAAACCAATATTTCCATTTATATGGATAATGAGCAGATTTCTTCCGCTAGTTGTAGTGAAGCTATTACAGGCGGTCAAGCCATCATCTACGGTAACTTCACCGCCGAATCGGCAAGTGAACTTGCAAACCTCATAAATGCGGGTTCTCTCCCCTTCGCCCTCTCGGTTGATGATAGCAAACTTCAGATTATCTCCCCCACATTGGGCTCCAATGCTTTGGAAGTTATGGTAATCGCCGGCTCTATCGCGTTTGCCGTTGTTTGCCTTATAATGATTCTCCGTTACCGTGTTAACGGCGTAGTTGCCGCCGTTGCCCTTCTCGGTCAACTTGCAGGTACCATAGCTTGCATCTCGGGATTTTTCCCCGGAACTTCAAGTTTCACCCTCACCATCCCTGGTATTGCAGGTATTATCCTTTCTATCGGTGTTGGCGTTGACTGTAATGTTATCGCCGCAGAGCGTATCCGCGATGAATTCCAGAACGGCAAAACTATTGACGGCGCTATCGATTCAGGTTACAAGAATAGTTTGAGCGCTATTATTGACGGTAATGTTACCATCGTTATTGTTTCTCTCGTACTTATGGGTGCCTTCGGTACTTCTGATAGTTTCTTAACCAAGATTCTATCCTTCATATTCTCCGCCTTTGGTACCTCTATTACCGGCTCCATCTATTCCTTCGGTTATACACTTTTAATCGGTGTTATATTCAATCTTATTATGGGCGTACTTGCTTCCAAACTTATGTTGAAGAGTGTATCGCAACTCAAGTTTATGAGAAAGCCCTTCTTGTATGGAGGTAAGAAAAATGGCTAAGATTATCAATACTAAAAAAGCGTTTAAAATAGCGGTTTTAGTTTACGCCGTAATTTTCCTTATCGGTATTGCTATCACCCTCTTTGCAGGCGTTAAAATGGATATCGACTTTAGCGGCGGTACCATCTTAAGTTATTCGTATGACGGCGAAATTTCCGAGAAAGATTTCGATAAAGTTGTTGACGGTGTTCTTGACAAACAATATAAATTAAGCCAAAACACCTCCATTTCGGGCGATACAAAGACCTATATCGTTACCCTTGCGGACAAGGAATCCTTATCTGCAGAAGTTCAGGAAAAACTTCTTACCGAACTCACCAAAACCTTTAAGGATAATAAGGTTGCTCTTTATGATTCAAAATCGGTTAACCCCTCTATTGCAGGTGTTTTCTTCCTGAAATGTTTTGCCGCAGTTTTACTTGCCGCGGCCCTCGTGGTAGTATATGTTGGTTTCCGCTTTAGAAAAATCGGCGGCGTTTCGGCGGCTCTTAC
>JAZNFF010000027.1:0-33622 GCA_045588995.1 Acutalibacteraceae bacterium | reverse complement strand
TTTGGTGCCGCTGACCGGACTTGAACCGGTACGGTGTTGCCACCGAGGGATTTTAAGTCCCTTGCGTCTGCCTATTCCGCCACAGCGGCATATCAAATATGATATATGATTTCAACTGTTTTGTCAAGAGTTTTATTTATTTTTGCGGTTTTAATTGAATAAAAAAATAAACTGTGATATACTATATATGTATTTTAACAAATTTCCGTCTTTTCCGTAAAATATAATGCGGAAGGGCGTGATTTTCTTGAAGTCAAAGTTTGCTTACATAATAAGAAGTTGGCTTGTTTTTATACTTTGTATATTGGTTTTGTTGTGTGGCGTTTTTTTCAAGGTTAAACCTTTAGTTGCCTTGGCTGCGGTAAACAAGGGAAAAATGATTTTGGTAAGTGCCGCAGATAAAGCGGTACTCGAAATAATGAAAAAACAAAATTTATCCTACGATGATATCGCAAGAATTTCAAGAGATAACGAAGGTAATATTAAAGGTATAGAAATAGATACATTTGCTGCAAACCTAATTAAAAGCAGTATATCTAAGACTATTGGCGAATTAGCAGCGGATTCCCAGTATTACAGCACCGATATTCATATCGGAACTTTAATAGGAAGCGAATTTACCTCAGGGTTAGGCCCCAAAATTAATTTTAAATTTCAACTCTCATCCGTGTGTGTGGTGAATTTTGAGAGTCATTTTGAATCGGCAGGTATTAATCAAACCTTGCATAGAATAATATTGCATATAGATATGTCTGCATCGGTATTATTACGCGGTTTTACCGAAAGTTTTTCTGTCTCTACAACTGCCATCGTTGCTCAGACAGTCATAGTTGGCAACGTACCCGAAAGTTTCACAAATGTTGAAGAAGATGATGGCGAAGATATTGCCGATGAAATTTTTAACTTTGGCCAATAATTATTGGAGGATGTTTATGGAAATTAGTCAAGCGAAAAAAAGATTAAAGGAACTTATCGAAATCATTCGCTACCATAATGAATTATACTATAATCAAGATGCTCCTGAAATTGAGGATTTTGAGTATGATGCATTAATGCGAGAACTAAAGGAAATAGAAAAGGAATTCCCATCGCTTATCACCGCTGATTCTCCCACTCAAAAGGTAGGTGGCGCGGCGCAAAATCTGTTTTCACCCGTTGAACATAGGGTTAAAATGGAAAGTTTGCAAGATGTTTTCAGTATCGATGAATTAAGAAGTTTCGGCGAAAAAATCGATATGGAAAAAACAGCCTTTTCCGTTGAGCCGAAGATTGATGGACTTTCTGTATCTCTTGAGTATGAAAACGGCGTTTTTGTTCGCGGATCTACTAGAGGCGATGGTACAATTGGTGAAGATGTAACCGCTAATCTTTTAAAAATTAAACCAATACCAAAAAACATTGATTTTAAAGGTTTTTTGGAAGTGCGCGGTGAAGTATATATGCCAAGAGATAGTTTCGAAAGATTGGTTAAAAAACAAGAACTTATGGGCGAAACACCTGCTAAAAATCCGAGAAATGCGGCCGCCGGCTCTTTAAGACAAAAAAATTCCGAAATTACCGCAAGTCGTGGACTTGATATGTTTATTTTTAATATTCAAATTATAGAAGGCAAAGAATTTTCTTCTCACATCGAAACTCTTGATTTCTTGAAAAATCAAGGATTTCATGTCTTGCCTTCATATGAGAAATGCGCTACCATTGATGAGGCAATTAATGAGGTCATACGAATTGGTGAAAGCCGAGGGAATTTGCCTTATGATATAGATGGTGCCGTAATTAAAGTAGATAATCTTTCCTATCGTACCGAACTGGGCAGTACGGCGAAGTATCCTAAGTGGGCTGTGGCGTATAAATATCCTCCCGAAGAAAAAGATACTGTTTTAAGAACTATTGAAATTAATGTCGGTAGAACGGGCGCCCTCACGCCAACTGCCGTTTTTGACCCAATTGAACTTGCCGGAACTACCGTTAGCCGCGCGGTTTTGCATAATGAAGATTTTATTTTAAGTAAGGGCATATGTATAGGCGATGTTATTAGAGTCAGAAAAGCGGGAGAAATAATACCGGAAGTATTATCTGTTAGTTGCCATAAAAATGAGAATCCACCCTATGAAATGCCAAAATATTGTCCATCTTGTAATTCTCCCGTAAGCCGAGAGGAAGGGGAGGCGGTTATTAGGTGTCATAATGCGGAATGTCCCGCACAGCTTCTGCGTCACCTAATTCATTTTACATCCCGTGATGCAATGGATATTGAGGGTCTCGGTCCAGCGGTACTTGAGCAACTTCTTGACGCCGAAATTATTTCAAATATCGTTGATATTTATACCATAGATGCAGTCAGAGTTTTATCCCTTGAAAGAACTGGTGAAAAATCGGTAAATAATTTGATAAATGCCATTGAAAAATCAAAAGAAAATGACCTTTCAAAACTTATTTTTGCATTTGGCATACGTCATATAGGCAGTAAGGCTGCCAAACTAATTGCAGAACATTTTTTATGTATGGATGCTATTTTGAATGCCACGGTTGATGACTTTTTATCTATAGAGGGATTTGGCGAGATAATGGCCGAGTCCGCAGTAGAGTTTTTCTCTTTGGAAAGCACTCATACTATGATTAACAAGCTTAAAAACCTTGGTATAAATATGGTTTCTAAAAAGGAAATTAAGGGTAATAATTTTGCCGGCCTTACTTTTGTTTTAACCGGAACTCTCCCCACCTATACAAGAAGCGAGGCGGGGCAAATTATCGAGTCACTTGGCGGAAAAATATCTTCATCTGTATCGAAAAAAACCAATTATGTTTTAGCAGGGGAAGAGGCTGGGAGCAAACTTGAAAAAGCTAACGCTCTCGGCATTAAGGTAATAAGTGAAGAAGAATTTAATGAGATGATCAAATAATAAAATCCCGTTGGGCGAACCCAACGGGATTTTACTTTATGGAATTGCTGAATCTTAGCAGCAGCCGCAGTTATTGTCGCAACCGTTGCCGCATCCGCCGTTGTTACCGCCGCAGCAGCAAACAAGGATAAGGATGAGGATAAGGATCCAAGAACAATTTCCGCCAAAACCATTATTACACATTAAAAAGACCTCCTTTGTCTTTCATCACATACTATGCAAGTAAACTTTTAGGTGTTACTTTTATGAATGAATTTTTAAAAAAATAAATTAGGTTATTGACTTTTCCTGACTTTTGTGTATAATGAAAGTCAAGGAAAGTCAAAAAGGTGGGTTAATTATGAGAATCAGTGATTTAATAACCGAAGAAATCATAAGAATGTTAAATGAGTCAGAAGGAAATATTGCTGAGATTCAGAGAAATGAATTTGCAGGGATACTTGGATGCGCCCCAAGTCAAATTAATTATGTTCTCGCATCCCGTTTCACGCCCGAACATGGATATATCATTGAAAGTCGCCGTGGTGGTGGCGGATATATCAGAATAAAAAGGGTGGTTATGCGGCAGTCATCTGCCATTATGCATCTCATAAATTCAATCGGCGAAAAAATCGATCCGCTTAGCGCGCGAGTTGTAATTGAAAATTGTTTGCAGTCAGGTTTTATTGATGAACAAAAGGCAAAGATTATGTGCGCTGCAATTTCAAACAATGTTATGAGATATATTGAAACCGCTCGCAAGGATTATGTAAGAGCCGCTATCTTAAAGGAAATGCTGCTTGTTTTAATCGGTCAATAGGAGGTATTTTATGTTGTGTGAAAAATGTGGCAAAAATAATGCTACTACTCATATTCGCACCGTGGTTAACGGTGTTGTTACTGAAAAAAATCTTTGCGGATATTGCGCCGCCGAAGAGGGATACAACGGTCTGTCGCATAAGGGGCTTGCACAGATGCTGGCATCTATGTTTGATGATTCTGCCACCAAAATTTTGAATAATTCGGTTTGTTGCAGTTGCTGTAATTCTACCTTCGCAGATATCGCATCAAAGGGTAAGGTTGGATGCCCTGAGTGCTACAAAACTTTTTATGATGAACTTTTACCTTATTTAAAAAGGGTGCACGGAGGAACAAAGCATTCCGGTAAAATTCCCAATCGCGCGCCGTTAGCGATTAAAAGCGAAGAAGATACGATTGGTGAACTTCGTATGAAACTTAATAAACTTGTGAAAAACGAAATGTTTGAAGAAGCCGCGATAATACGCGATAAAATCAGAAAAATAGAGGAGGAATAATATGGGGTATTGGTTTAATGAAATCGGCAACGAAGGCGATATTGCCGTTAGCACCAGAGTGCGCCTCGCAAGAAATATTAACGGATTTCCTTTTCCTTCAAGAATGACCGATACAATGCGCGAAGAAATAAATAATAAAGTGAAAGACTCAATTATTAACAGCAATACGCCTTTTGCCCGTACACTTCGTTATATTACAATGAAAGATATTCCCGAAAATGAGCGCTATGCAATGGTGGAAAGGCATATTATTAGCCCCGAATTTGTTTCTAATTGTAAAAATAAGGCAATAATAATTTCAGAAGACGAAAGCATCAGTGTTATGATAGGCGAAGAAGACCATATAAGAATACAGGTTATTTTGAGCGGTTTGCAGCTTGAAAAAGCATATGATATTGCGGAACAACTTGATGCTTTGTTGTGTGGTTCTCTTGATATCGCTTTTGATGATAATTTGGGATTTTTAACGGAATGTCCTACTAATCTTGGCACTGGTCTTAGAGCTTCTCTTATGTTACATTTACCGGTTTTAGAGAGTACGGGCGAAATTAAAAATTTATCACGTGCCGTTGAAAAAATCGGATTTACAGTCAGAGGAATGTATGGTGAGGGCTCATCGGCAATAGCATCGTTCTATCAGGTTTCTAATCAAATTACACTCGGTATTAGCGAAAAAAATGCCATTGAAAATTTAAAGACAATTGCGATGCAATTTATTGGAAAAGAAAGAACACTGAGAGAATCCTTAAATTATCTCAAAACGGAAGATTTATGTTTTAGAGCTATGGGCATATTAAAAAATGCGCGAATTTTAAGCAGTGAGGAAATGATAAAGCTGTTAAGTCGCGTTAAACTCGGAGTAAGTATGAAAATAATTGAGGAAAATATTAATCCCGTAAAAATGCTCGTTGAATGTCAACCATATATGTTAATGAGTAGATTCGGCGATATGAGTCCTGAAGAAAGAGATATTAAGAGGGCCTCGATCATTAGAGAAAACTTTTAGAATTAAGGAGATTTTTTATGAAATATAATTTCGGCGGATTTACGGAAAAAGCCAACTCTGCTTTAAATCAAGCGATAAATTCGGCTGAACAATTAGGGCATACGTATGTTGGCAGTGAACACCTTCTTTTAGGCCTTTTGCGTGTCGGTAGTGGTGTTGCGGCTAATGTTTTAAACAGTAATGGCATTACCGATGAAAAAATAGAGGAGATATTAAAAGAAACCATTGGGTATGGAACAGTAACTAGGTTATCGCCTGATTATTTTACACCAAAAGCCAAAAGGGTTTTAGAAACCGCGGTTATGGGTAGTAATAATTTAGGCAAAAAATACGTTGGTACCGAACATATCCTGCTTGGTATTTTGAGTGAAACCGATAACTATGCTATACGTTTTTTAAATAAACTCGGAGCAAATTCCGATTCAATAATTAATGACACATTAAAAGCGGTTGGCGCCAAAGCAGAGGATATTACTGCTCATAATACTGTATTAAAGGATAAGGTAAAAGCAGAAAGCAAAACTCCTACCCTCGATAAATACGGTATTGACCTTACTGATGCCGCTAAAAAAGGCAAACTTGACCCCGTAATTGGCAGAACTGAACAGATCGACAGAATGATTCAGATATTGTGTCGCCGCACCAAAAATAACCCTTGCCTTATTGGTGAGCCCGGTGTTGGCAAAACTGCGGTTGTCGAAGGACTTGCGCAAAAAATTATTTCGGGCGATGTGCCTGAAATTCTTTTAAATAAACGCGTTGTGACCTTAGATCTCACCGGTATGGTTGCCGGCACAAAGTATAGGGGAGATTTTGAGGAAAGAATTAAGGCAATTATCGATGAAGTAATCAAATCAAAAAATGTAATAGTATTTATTGATGAAATTCATACAATAATGGGTGCCGGTTCTGCAGAGGGCTCAACCGATGCAGCTAATATCCTAAAACCATCTCTTGCCAGAGGCGATTTTCAATTAATCGGCGCTACAACTATAAACGAGTATAGAAAAAACATTGAAAAAGATGCCGCCCTTGAGAGACGTTTTCAACCCGTAAGTATTGATGAACCGAGCGTGGATGATTCAATATTGATACTAAAGGGATTAAGGGATAAATATGAGGCGCATCATAATGTTAAAATTTTAGATGAAGCCATCGAAGCAGCGGTAAAACTATCGTCAAGATACCTTAATGATAGATTTTTGCCTGATAAAGCCATAGATTTAATTGATGAAGCTGGTTCTAAAGTCAGATTATCTCATTCGCTCGTTCCTGATGAAATCAAAGATTTAGAGCAAAAAATATCCGATGCCAATGCAGAAAAGGATGAAGCAATTTCGGCGCAGAATTTTGAAAAAGCTGCAGAAATCCGTGATAAAATTAAAAATTTTGAAGAACAAATAGCCGAATATAAAACTAGAAAAAACGAAGAAAATTCCAATTCGGTCGGTACGGTAACAGCAGAGCATATAGCACAAATTATTTCAAATTGGTCCGGCGTTCCCGTTGTTCAATTAACCGAAGAAGAAGGTGTTCGCTTACTGCGACTGGAAGAAGTTTTGCACGAGCGCATTGTCGGTCAGGATGAAGCTGTCACTGCAGTCGCAAAGGCAATAAGAAGAGGAAGGGTAGGTCTTAAAGACCCTAATAGACCAATAGGTTCATTTATCTTTTTGGGACCGACGGGAGTTGGCAAAACCGAACTTTCAAAAGCCCTCGCCGATGCAATGTTTGGCAGTGAGGATATGATGATTCGCGTTGATATGTCCGAATATATGGAAAAGCATACAGTATCCCGCTTAATTGGCTCTCCACCCGGATATGTAGGTTTTGATGAAGGCGGTCAACTAACCGAAAAGGTGAGAAGAAAGCCATATTCTGTACTGCTCTTTGATGAAATAGAAAAGGCGCATCCTGATGTCTTTAATATTCTGCTTCAAATACTTGAAGACGGCATTTTGACCGACTCTCAAGGTAGAAAGGTTGACTTTAAAAACACTGTAATTATTATGACGTCAAATATTGGCGCAAGATTAATCACAGAAAAGAAAAATAGTTTTGGATTTATTTCGGAAAACGAAAATGCAAATGATGATATCAAGGAAAAGGTTTTAGGAGAACTTAAAAATGCCTTTAAACCCGAATTTTTGAATCGTATTGACGATATTATCGTTTTCACAAAACTTGATAAATCTGCTATTAAACAAATTGCTGAAAAGATGCTTAACGGTCTTGAAAAACGTCTTGAAAATATAGATATTCAAATTGTATTTTCAGATAAAGTTATGGATTATCTCGCCGAAAAAGGTTTTGATGATATTTACGGCGCAAGACCACTTCGAAGAGAAATACAAAAGAGCATTGAGGATCCCTTAAGCGAAAAAATTCTTGCAGGTGAATTTTCAAAAAACAGTAAAATCAGATGCGATATTTCGGATGGAAAAATTGTATTTGAGTAAAAAAACAGCAGGTCGTTTTGACCTGCTGTTAATCATTTTATGCGTTGTGAGAATGGGATACTTTGGGCTCTCTTTCTCTGAATAGAAGTGAAATGCACCAAACTCCTGCAAGTGCAATTACTGTGTAGATAATTCTGCTCATCAAAGCAGCTGAACTGCCGAACAACCAAGCAACCAAATCAAAGCTAAAAAGACCAACAAGCCCCCAGTTTAGAGCGCCTATAATTATTAAAGCAAGACAAATTCTATCAAGCATAGTTTCACCCCTTTCTTGCATTTATAGTTTTTCCAAAAACAGTTTGAATATACTTCTAAAAAAACACCGACCGCGTATTGCGATCGGTGCCGTTTACTTGAGAAAAAACTCTGATTATTTCATGCTGTTTTCGTAAGACTCGATCATTTTTTTAACCATCTGTCCACCGATAGAACCAGCCTGTTTAGAAGTGAGGTCGCCGTTATAGCCCTGCTTAAGATTTACGCCAACTTCGTTAGCAGCTTCCATCTTAAAACGGTTGAGTGCGTCCTTAGCTTCGGGTACTACGTTCTTTGCCATCGTGAATTCACCCCTTTATTTCGTAAATTCTTGCGTTTGCATTATTATTCTGTGAAAAAATTTCATAGTTATTAAAGGAAAAATATGTGATTTTTCTTTAAATAATATTTTATAAATAAATATTGATAGTAGAACTTTTTTGTGATATAATTATCAAATAATAATATGGGGAGGTATGTTTATGCGCGTTTTAGGTATAGATCCTGGATATGCTATCGTCGGATACGGCGTTGTGGATTACGATGGTTATCGCTTTAAAACTGTTGGTTACGGCGCTATAACAACTCCTGCCCATACGCCTTTTGATGAGCGTTTAAATCAAATCTATGATGATATGAATACGGTAATTGACAAATACAAACCCGAGCATTTAGCCATAGAAAAACTTTATTTCAATACAAATACTACTACTGCAATTGATGTGGCTCAAGCAAGGGGAGTAATACTTCTTGCCGCAAAGCAGAAAGGTGTTAAGGTTTTTGAATATACGCCGCTTCAGGTCAAGCAGTCCATAACCGGTTATGGAAAAGCCGAAAAGAATCAGGTTATGGAAATGGTTAAGAGTTTTTTGTCGCTTTCTTCTGTTCCTAAACCCGATGATACTGCTGATGCTCTTGCGATTGCTATTTGTCACGGACATAGCGCTGCCAGTGCATACGGAAAACTTTCAAAGGAGATAAAATAATGATTGCTTCTTTAAATGGTAAGTTAATTTTAAAGGAAACTTCTTTTGCCGTTCTCGAATGCGGCGGTGTAGGTTTCAAATGCTTTATAACTCAAAACACCTATTCGAAACTCGGTAGCATTGGTGATTCAGTATTTCTTCATACATACTTGACAGTAAGAGAAGATGCGATGGATCTTTATGGCTTCGCCGGTATTGATGAACTTGAATGTTTTAAACTTATTACTTCCGTAAGCGGTGTAGGTTCAAAAATTGGTCTGGCTATGCTTTCGGAGTTTACTCCCGATAAAATCAGTTTATTTATTGCATCGGGCGATGCCAAATCGTTAACTGCAGCATCAGGCGTTGGTATCAAACTTGCACAACGAATTGTTTTAGAATTAAAAGATAAAATCGAATCTATTTCCATCGTCGATTTTATGGATGTGAAAGCAGTTGGAAATGCAACAATAAATTCTGCTTCCAAAGAAGCGGTTGAGGCATTGGTTTCACTTGGATATTCGCAAAGCGAAGCATCATTGGCTGTTGGAAGGTTAGACCAAACTTTATCGGTTGATGAGTTAATTAAACAAGCGCTTAAATCTTTGGTAAGGGGGTTATAATCTATGATAGATGAGATGGATTTTGAAAACCGAATAGTATCTCCTGAATATTCGGGCGGCGATGAAGACACGGAAGTCACCCTAAGGCCTAAAACTCTATCCGAATATGTGGGACAAGTTAAGGCAAAAGAAAATTTAAGCATCTACATTAAGGCGGCAAAACAGAGACACGAATCATTGGACCACGTTTTGCTTTACGGCCCTCCGGGTCTTGGAAAAACAACTCTTTCCGGAATAATTGCCAGAGAAATGGGCGTTAATTTAAGGGTAACATCGGGCCCTGCTATTGAAAAACAAGGTGATTTGGTTGCAATTCTCACCTCACTTAACGAGGGTGATGTGCTTTTTATTGATGAAATTCACCGACTTTCAAGAAATGTTGAAGAGATTCTTTATCCTGCAATGGAGGATTTCTCTCTTGATATAATTCTTGGCAAGGGACCGTCTGCCCGTTCTATTCGACTTGATGTTCCGCATTTTACTTTGGTTGGTGCAACGACCCGTTCGGGACAACTTACAGCGCCTTTGCGTGATCGTTTTGGTGTTTTATTGCGTCTTGAACTTTATTCGCCTGAAGAACTTGCTCAAATAGTTACTCGTTCGGCGGGTATTTTGGGAATTGATATTGAACCTGAAGGCGCTTTGGAAATTGCTTCTCGTTCGAGAGGAACACCAAGAATTGCAAATCGTCTTTTAAGACGTGTGCGTGATATTGCTCAGGTGGAATTTAACGGAATTATAACCGAGGAAGTTGCATCTTCGGCTCTCAAAAGGTTTGAAATCGATGAACTTGGTCTTGATGATTTTGACCGCAGAATGTTGGAAGCAATTATTAAGAATTACGGCGGCGGACCCGTTGGTCTTGATACACTTGCTGCCGCTGTTGGCGAAGAAGCCATTACTATTGAAGATGTTTATGAGCCATATTTGATGCAAATCGGTTTCTTATCACGTACTCCCCGAGGAAGATGCGCAACGCCTGCTGCGTATGCTCATTTAGGATATGAGCATAGCGGAGCACAACAGACCCTATTGTAAGAAGGAAAACTAATGAGAAAAGTTATTGGATTTAACGATTTTGAACTTATAGATGCCGATAACGGTAACCGTCTTGAGCGTTGGGGGGATATTATTCTCATAAGACCCGATCCTCAAGTTATTTGGTGCGAAGGTAAGAAGGATTGTCGCTGGAATGAGGCGCACGCTGTATATCATCGTTCAAATAGTGGCGGCGGTTATTGGGAAAAACTTAAAAATGTTCCTGATGTTTGGAGTATAGGTTACGAGGGACTTACCTTTAGATTAAAACCGATGGGCTTTAAGCATACAGGACTTTTTCCCGAGCAAGCGGTTAACTGGAGTTTAGCAAGAAAACTTATAGAGGAAGAAAATCGCGAAATTTCTGTTCTAAATCTTTTTTCGTATACAGGTGCGGCTACCCTGGCTTGTCTTAAAGCGGGCGCTAAAGTTACACACGTGGATGCCTCTAAAGGTATGGTTAATTGGGCTAAAGAAAATGCAGTTGCTTCTAATCTTGCGGATAAACCTGTAAGGTGGTTGGTTGATGACTGTATGAAATTTGTAAAAAGGGAAATAAGGCGCGGCAATAAATATGATGCTATTATTATGGACCCGCCATCATATGGCAGAGGCCCCGGCGGAGAGGTTTGGAAACTTGAACAACAACTTGGTGAATTGCTCGCTGATGTTGGTAAAATTTTAAGTGATGACCCTTTATTTTTCTTCTTAAATTCGTATACAGGCGGCCTTTCGCCAACAATTTTAAATTATATGGTTAAACAAAATATTGCCAAAAATCTTTCCGGAGAAATTTTTACGGATGAAATCGGCTTAAAAATAACTAATAGAGATATGGTGTTGCCCTGCGGCAGTACTACTATCTGGAAGAAAAGGTAAAATGGATAATATAATCGAAGTCAATAATGTTACATTTGAATATAGTGACGGAGAACGCAAAAAAACCGTTATTGAAGATTTTAGCGTTACTTTTAAACGCGGCAGTTTTACCGTTATACTTGGTCATAACGGTTCCGGAAAATCTACCCTTGCAAAACTGCTAAACGGATTATATAAACCCGATAAAGGCGATGTCTTTGTAAACGGAATAAACACTCGCGATGAATCAAAGGAAATTGAAATTCGCCGTAGGGTAGGTATGGTTTTTCAAAATCCCGACAATCAACTCGTTGCTTCAATCGTCGAAGAAGATGTTGCATTTGGACCCGAAAATTTGGGACTTGCCCCCGATGAAATACGAAACCGCGTTGATAATGCTTTAAAATCTGTGGGTATGTATGAACAAAGTGAAGCTACGCCGCATCGACTTTCGGGCGGTCAAAAGCAACGAATTGCCATTGCTGGTATAATTGCAATGGAGCCGGAATGTATAGTACTCGATGAGCCGACGGCAATGCTTGATCCTAAGGGGCGAGCCGAGATTATTTCGACTGTTGAGAAACTTAATAAAGAAAAAGGAATTACCGTAATTTTGATAACGCATTTCATGGAAGAAGCGGAAAATGCCGATAGAGTTATCGTTATGAATAAGGGTAGCATAATTGCCGATGCATCCCCAAAAACTATTTTTAATGATATTTCCATGTTAAAAAGTGTGGGACTCGATGTTCCACAAACCACCGAATTGCTCTACGGCTTAAGGCAACGCGGTATAAAAATTCAAACAGATGTAATTTCAATCGAAGAAACAGCCGAAGAAATTTATAAGGCGCTTCATTTGGAGGAAATTTAATTGTCAGCAATTCTTGAAGTTAAGAATCTTACCCATAAGTATTCGGGTCAATCCAATTTCATAAATGATGCAATAAGTGGCCTATCCTTCGAGATTAATGAAGGCGAGATAATAGGTGTTATCGGTCATACCGGTTCGGGAAAATCCACACTTGTTCAGCATCTGAATGGTCTATTAAAACCCACCGAAGGTGAAATTCTTTTAGATGGGCAGAATATTTGGGAAAATCCAAAAGAAATTCGTAAAGTTCGTTTTAATGTGGGACTTGTTTTTCAGTACCCTGAATATCAACTTTTTGAAGAAACGGTGTTCAAAGATATATCGTTCGGTCCCAAAAATATGGGGCTTTCCGACGAGGAAGTCGATGACCGTGTTCGTGAAATTTGTGAACTTGTGGGTGTAAAAGAAGTATATTTTGAAGCATCACCCTTTGATCTTTCGGGCGGTGAAAAACGAAGAGTTGCCATAGCGGGTGTTATGGCGATGCGTCCTAAAGTTATTGTTTTTGATGAACCTATAGCAGGTCTTGATCCTAAAGGCAGACACGATGTTATTAAAATGATAAGTGATTATCGCAATGCCTATAATGCAACTGTAATTATTATTTCGCACAATATGGAAGATATGGCAGTACTTACTGATAAACTTATCGTTTTAAATGAGGGCCGTCTTGTTATGTTTGATGAAACCTCAAAAGTTTTTGCCAGAGAGGGAGAACTACGGAATATCGGTCTTAATGTTCCAATAGTTACGCGGGTTATGTCACGACTGAAAAATAAAGGTTTAAGTATTCCCGATAATATTCTTACAGTTAACGACGCTGTTGATGTTCTGGTTGATCTTTGCAAAGGCGGTGACGCCGATGATTAAGGATATCACATTCGGTCAGTATTATGAAACAAAATCCAAGATTCATAAACTTGACCCGCGAATAAAAATCATATTACTATTACTTTTACTTGTATTTGTTTTTTTATGTAATAATTTTGCGAGTATGGGGATTTTAACCGCATTTATATTGGTTTCCGCCATAATTACCAAAATTCCAATAAAGGTTTATTTGAAAAATATAAAGGTAATATTACCCGTTGTTATTTTCACCGCACTAATCAATCTCTTTTATAGTGGCGGCCAAGGCGAGATTTTATTTCAGTGGTGGAAACTTACTATTACTACTGATGGTATAGTTCGTGCGATTTTTATGGCTGTTAGAATCGTTGTTTTGATTTTTACCAGCTCCATCCTGACATATACAACCACACCAAATGACCTTACTGACGCCATTGAAAGATTGTTGTCACCACTTAAGTTTATTGGTCTTGGCAACGCCGTTCATACTGTTGCTATGATGATGACAATAGCGCTTAGATTTATCCCCACCCTTGTAGAAGAAACCGATAAGATTATGAGCGCACAAAAGGCGAGGGGAGCCGACCTTGAAAACGGTAAATTAATCGAGCGAATTAAGGCACTTATCCCGATTCTGATTCCATTGCTTATTTCTTCGGTGAGAAGAGCGTACGAACTTGCAGAGGCAATGGAATGCCGTTGCTATAACGGTGGAAGCGGACGTACAAGGATGAAACAACTGAAATTAGGCCTCGGCGATTTAGTTTCTGCTGTGATATCGGTTTGTGTATGTGCATCCGTTTTGTTATTAAATAAATTATTTTAAAGTGATATTATGAAAAAATTGTTGTTAACAATTTCATATGACGGTACCGACTATCACGGTTGGCAGTATCAACCTAACGCAGCAACGGTGCAAGAAGTTCTGGAAAGTTCTCTCGGAAGATTATTGGGCCGAAAAACTGCGGTTGTTGGTTGTAGCCGTACTGATGCGGGCGTTCATGCTAAGGAGTTTTGTCTGCATCTTACGTGCGAAGATAATATCCCCGAAAAAGCTTTTTTATCGGGACTTAATTCCATTCTGCCCAATGATATTTCCGTAAAGAAATGCGCGAAAGTTAATGATGATTTTCACGCAAGATATGACTGTATGGGCAAGACATATGTTTATAATTTATATGAAGGTATTACCGATCCGTTTTTATCAAGATATGCCTATAGAGTGGATAAATTACCCAATGCGGAAATTATGAACAAGTTCTGCAAAAGTTTGATAGGTACCCATGATTTTATTGCTTTTTCATCTTCGGGAAGAACTGTAGAAGATACCGTCAGAACGGTTACGGATTGCTCATATCATTATGAGGGTAATCGCGGTTACTTTCGAATTACAGCCAACGGTTTTCTTTATAATATGGTTAGAATTGCCGTTGGAACAGCACTTGAGGTTGCAGATGGTCGTCTTTCACCCGAATGTGTAAATCAGGCTTTCGAAAATGGTGATAGGGAAGTTTTAGGTAAAACCATTAAACCCCAAGGTTTGTTTTTAGAAAAAGTATTTTACTGATAATGGTTTAAGGTAGGTGAAAATATTGCCTGAATATAAAAAGAAAAAAGTTAGGGGTAGAAGCAAACCCAAAAATAAAATTAATACTGATAATGATGTGAAAATGAAACCCTCTGAAAGAGGAGTGTCAGCACCATCTGCCGATGTTAAGGTTGTTAAGGGCGGAAAACTCATTCGAATGAGAAAGCTCCGTATTTTAGCGGCTATGGCTTCTGTTATTGTTTTAATTTGTATTGCCCTTGATTTTATATTGCCCGTAGGTTTAATTGAAGGAATTACCAATTTTTCTGCAGGACTCGGCGGGGGAACCTACCCAATATCCGTATACGGAAGCGATGTTTTGGATATTAAGGCAAGTAGTATCGATTATTTTATGCTTACAGATACTAAACTCTCCGCGCTTAATGATTCGGGTAAAGAAATAATTTCTATAACTCATGGATTTTCAAATCCCTTTATGGTAACGAGCGAAAGCAGAGCATTGATTTTTGATCAAGGTGGAAACGAAGTTTCTGTTTATAACCTAAAAAATAAAACAAACGACCTTGCAACAAAAGAAAAAATCGTTACCGCATCTATTGGCCGAAACGGAACTTATGCCGTTGTTACACATTCCGATAGTTATGCATCGGTTGTTACTGTATACGACAAAAACTCCGAGGAGATTTATGAATGGAATTCCGCAAAAGATCTTATTAGCAGTGTTGCCATTTCACCTAACGGTAAAAAAATTGCAGTCGGCACTGTTTCTGTTGAGAATGGGCTTTATAAGACCGCTGTGCAGATTCTGGAATTTGATTCTGCTAATGCAAAATTCGTAATAGATTTAGATGGACAGATTCCTTTAACGCTTGATAGTAGTAGTAAAGGTATTTCAGTAATAAGCGAAAATGCATATAATTTTATCCCATGGAATAGAAATGATAAGGCAGAAATAAAAAGCGATTATAATGTCGATAAATACCGTAAATCCAGTGGCAGAATTTTGCTTTCCTTTAATCACGAAGGCAATAAAGGCGAAAATATTATTATGCTTTTGGATGGTAAAGGTGACAAAATTTCCGAATTTAAATATAATGGCAATATTACAGATATAGCTCCGTGGGGTAACCATATCTATTGCCTGACCGAAAATAAAATTGTCATTCTTGATAAAGAAGGTAACGTGCTTCGTAGCGGTAAAAGCAGTTACGGAGCCACTCGCATCAAAATTTTGAGTTCGAATAGCGTTGCCGCAATTTCAAATACAAGCGTTGAAAAAATTACATTAAATAAAGAAGGTAATTAGTGTGAGTATTATTCTTGATGTCATTGTTTTGGCTATAATATTAATCAGTGTTATCTTGTCTGCCAAACGTGGATTTGCTAAGTCGATTATCGAGTTTGCAGGATTCATAGCGGCCGTTATTTTGGCAATCGCCGTAAGCGGACCGCTTGCAGAACTTACATATGATAAACTTGTTGAGCCATCTGTTATTAAAGTTGCGGAAGATACTTCGCTGGCCGCTGACCAAAATATTGAAAATAATATTTCTCTGATTTCTGATAAGATATGGGAATCTCTGCCCGATTTTATTAAGAACAATACTTCGGGAGATATTAATCAAAACAATTTCCTCGATAATATTGATATTAGTTCAACCGATACTGTAACTGATATTGCTAAAAATGTTTCGCAAACGGTTGCTAAACCCGTTGTTTCAAAAATGCTTTCCGCACTTTATGCAGTAATAATTATGCTTATACTTTTAATAATTGTAAAATTATTAGCAAAACTCCTTAATCCGTTGTTTAATTTCAGCGTAATCGGCAAATTAAACCGCACTCTCGGAGGAGTTTTGGGTGTATTGAAGGGCATATTAATATCAACTGTTTTTTGCGCCGCCGTTTCACTAATAGTCACTTTAACGGCAAATGGATTTTTATGTTTTACCCGCGAGGCAGTTGAAAATTCGTTTATAGTTAGTAAAATTATTTCATTTTTACCTTTTTAAATAGTTTCCCAAGGAGATTTTACCCATGAAATTGTGTTCAAAATGTAAGAAGCGTCCTGCGGTGGTTTTCATTTCAAATCCCGCTAATCCATCATCTGAACCGGAGGGACTTTGCCTTATGTGTGCAAAGGAACTTGGTATAAAACCCGTGGATGATATGCTTAAAAGTATGAATGTTACTGATGAAGATATCGAAATGATGAGTAATCAGTTTCTTGAAATGATGTCACCCGAAGGTATGGATGATGAGGCGCTTAATGATGAAACCTTTGATTTAGGAACTGCACCCGCCATTCCTTTTTTGAAAAATATGTTTGGTCTCGGTGACGATTCCAAGGAAGAAAAGGGTGACGCCAAAACATCAAAAGAAGATAAACCCAAAAAGAAGAAAAGGCGTTATCTTGACCAGTTTTGCACCAACCTTACTCAAAGAGCAAAAGAAGGCAATCTTGATAGAATTATTGGCCGTGACAAAGAACTTTATAGAACAATTCAAATATTATCCCGCCGTTCTAAAAATAACCCATGCCTTATCGGCGAGCCGGGCGTTGGCAAAACTGCCATCGCAGAGGGACTTGCCATAAGAATCGCTGAGGGTAATGCACCCACTCGTCTTTTGGATAAAGAAATACTTCTTCTGGACCTTACGGGGCTTGTTGCCGGAACGCAGTTTAGAGGTCAGTTTGAAGCGCGTGTTAAAGGACTTATCCAAGAAATTAAAGATGCAGGCAATATAATTCTGTTTGTTGATGAAATTCATAATCTTGTCGGCGCAGGCGACTCTTCTGAGGGCTCTATGAATGCCGCAAATATACTTAAACCCGCCCTTTCACGCGGCGAAGTTCAGGTCATCGGCGCAACAACATTTAAAGAATACAGGAAATATATTGAAAAGGATGCCGCATTGGAACGCCGTTTCCAACCCATAACCGTCGAGGAGCCATCTATCGATGACGCTATCAGTGTTTTGATGGGTGTTAAGGGATATTATGAGGGTTACCACGGTGTACAAATCCCCGATAATCTTTTAAGAAAAGCGGTAATTTTATCCGAAAGATATGTTACTGATAGATTTCTTCCTGATAAAGCAATTGACCTTTTAGATGAGGCATGCGCTTGTACAAGTTTGGAAAATAAAGCAATTGATGAACTTTATATTGCTAACAAAAAGGTAGCAGAAAGTTCTTCTGCCCTTGAAGAATTAACTGCAGACGTTAATAACACTGATTACGAAAAACAAGCAATGCTTAAAGCAGAGATAGAAAAATATAAGAATGTAGCTAACGGGCTTTACGAGGCAGCTTCAGATAATATTGTAACCGAAAAGCAGCTTGCAAAGGTTATTGAACTTTGGACAGGTATACCAGCTTCAAAGGTGGAAGAAAGTGATCTTCAGAAACTTTCAAAACTTGAAGATAACCTTAATAAAAAGGTTATCGGTCAAGAGGAGGCAACTCGACTTGTTACCGCTGCTGTTAAGCGTTCAAGAGTGAAAACAAGCGCTGAGCACCGCCCTGCATCCTTCATTTTTGTAGGTCCTACTGGCGTTGGTAAAACCGAACTTGTTAAAGTTTTATCTGAGCAACTTTTCAGTACTCCCGAGACCCTCATACGCCTTGATATGTCGGAATTTATGGAGAAACATTCTGTATCTCGACTAATAGGCGCCCCTCCCGGATACGTTGGATTTGATGAGGCGGGACAACTTACCGAGAAGGTGAGAAGAAAACCATATTCAGTTGTTCTTCTTGATGAAATTGAGAAGGCACACCCCGATGTTTTAAATGTGCTTTTACAGATTCTTGATGACGGTAGAGTAACAGATGCGCAGGGTAGAACTGTTAATTTTGAAAACACTATTGTTGTTATGACTTCAAATGCAGGTAGCGACCGCAGTGATAACCTATTGGGCTTCGGTAAAACAGAAAAAGATGCATCAAAGGATAAGGCGCTTAAGGCCCTCGGTGACTTTTTACGCCCCGAATTTTTAGCGCGTGTTGATGAGGTTGTTGTATTTTCTCCGCTTTCTTCAGAATCTCTTTCGAAAATTGCCAACCTTATGCTTGGCGAATTAGCGGAAAGTTTAAGCGAAAAAAATATCGCTTTTGATTTTGGTGCGGATGTATGCGATTATATTGCCGCTAAATGCGATGGTACCAAGACCGGTGCCCGTGAACTTCGCAACATAATTCGCCGCGAAATAGAAGATAAAATTGTTGATATGATTATTGAAAATGAAGGTGGTTTTTCTGCTGTTAACGTTTCAGTAAAGAAAAATACCATTGTTATCAATATAATCTGATGTGTGCTTATGAATAAAAATATTTTTAAGGATATCAAGCTCTTTCTCTTTGATATGGATGGAACGCTTTATCTTGGTGATCGACTTTTTGATTTTACTGTTGATCTTCTAAGCGAAATAAAAAAATGCAGTAAAAAGTATTTGTTTATGACAAATAACTCTTCAAAAAGCGTTAACGATTATATCAAAAAACTTGAAAATTTAGGAATTGAAAGCAGTAGCGATGATTATATCACATCTTCGCAAGCGACCGCGTACTATCTTAAAAAGCATCACACAGGTAAAACTTTGTATGTATGCGGTACCATTTCATTAAAAGAAGAACTCTCAAAAGAGGGATTTAAAATTACGGAAAATACTGAAGATGCCGAGTGTATCGTTATGGGTTTTGATACCGAGCTCACCTTCAAAAAGCTACACGATATTTCATATATGCTAAGTACCCGTGAATTGCCTTATATCGCTACAAATCCCGATTATGTGTGTCCAACCGAATTCGGCTTTGTGCCTGACTGCGGAAGCGTTTGCGATATGATTTATAATGCTACGGGCAAAAGGCCTGTTTTTATCGGCAAACCTGAACCGCTTATGCCAATACTTGCTATGGAAAAATTCGGAGTAAACGGTGCTGAAACCGCTGTTATTGGCGATAGGATTTACACCGATGTAAAAAGCGGTATAAACGCGGGTTGCTTTAGCGTTCTTGTTATGAGTGGCGAAACAACAGAAGAAATTTTAAACGCTTCACCCGATAAGCCCGATATTGTTCTATCATCTGCGAAAGAGATTTTAGATATAATTAAATAACAAAATAAAACACGGATATCTTCGTTTGAAGATATCCGTGTTTGGCGTCGCTAAGGGGATTCGAACCTCCGACCTACCGCTTAGGAGTACGAAACATTGTTTTTTGAGTATTCGCGATATGTAACGAATAAACCCCGATAAGCCCTGATATTTACAGGGTTTATCGGGATTTTCTTGTTATGTATTCCTTTTTGGTGTTAAGTGATTTTTTTAGTGTTCATTTTTGCTTTTGTAGGCAGATTTGTTGGCAAGCATATATAATATTTGTTGTGACTTTTTCAAATTTATGATATAATAAATATAATATATTTTACAAATTTATTTTCTATGATAGGGGTAAAGAATGGAAACAATAGAAAATATTTTAGCCATTATAGGATTTATAAGCTTGGTGCTAACTATTATCCGTGTAATTTGGGTTTTTTTCGACTCGGGTACGGAGTGGATCGACAATGTTAATATAACCGAAAAGCCTTATAATGAGGAAGATGAATATTCAAAAGACGAAACTGGCATTTATCCTACGTATTTCAAAGATGATGGTGACAGATTAAGTGAATATGCTACTGCTACATTAATAGCACCGCAGAGCACAATCATACGAAATCTAAAAATTAAACGAATTGAGGATGCAAGTATAGGAAGTGGAGAATTAAAATATCGAACTGTTAAAACTGTAAAGACAGTGACTCCACAATTTCCGCTTTGTATAGTTTGCGAACGTAGAGAAGCAATTCCTAAGTATTACATTGAATGGCGTATTGATTACGGCGGAAAAGCATCTTATTATTTCTATGAGAATTTGCGCGATGGAAATAATAACAGGAAAGGAATAGAATATACTTTTGGATTTATATCAAAAATAAGAAAATTATTAGATTTAAAATAATAAGGAACGATTTTATAGATAATGGGTGAAAATATATGATTGATTTCGGTAAAATTAAGCATATGGAGATGCAACAAGCTATTCTTGATAAGTATAATATTAAGTATGAGGAACCATGGCGAAACTACAAAAAAGCCCGTTCTATTTTAAGTGAAGTTTTGAAAACAATAGGTGAAAATGAAAAACCGTTATTAGAAGCTATTGAGTTATCAATCGATGCTTTAAAGCATATGCAACAACACATCAGCAATTATCCGTTAAAAGAAACGGACTTGAAGAAAATGGATGGACAGCCAGTATGGGTAGTTAGCATCGCTTCTCATTATGGTCGTTGGGGGATAGTAAATGCAAAAAAGAAAAGCGTTGAATATGTAGAAAAAGAAAATGAGTTTATAGAACCAGATCATTGGAATGTGGGGTGTTACATATTTAGATACCCTAAAGAATTTGCAGATTACTCAGAAGAATTAATTAAATATCACTTAGAAGTAGAACCTATTTTTAATTTTGAGGAAGAAGAAAAAATAAGATAATAATTATCACAATTTATAATTATTCGCTTTTACAAATAAAACCCCGCTAATCCCTGATATTTACAGGGTTTATCGGGGTTTTCTTGTTAAGCAGTCCTCTTTGCTGTTAAGTAATTTTTTTAGTGTTCATTTTTGCTTTTGTAGGCAGAATTGTTGGCAACGGATTATTTGAAATATAGTTTTACTCCCGAGTAATTACGGTTTTCTTTACCAACTAAATGATTGGCTAAATCAAGTATCTCGTGTCTTTTTGCAATAGGAAAGGTTATTTCTATTATAGCATCATTCATAACGTCTGTTATCTCGATTTGCTTTTGCGGTGTTGGTATCGAACCCCATCCGTCTAATTCGTATTCACAATTCGGGCAAAGTCTTTTTGGCAATTCTTTTCCTGTAGTCACATTTTCTACATTTTCAAAGTCTGAAAAAAGGCATTTCCAACAATGATAGTGTAGTGGTAGATTATAAATGTACGTAATCCCCATAAAGCACGCAATCCATTTTGTATCGACATTAACATTTACAGACACTTTTTCATAAATATCATTATAATCAAAAATGCCCATATCTACAGAAAATCTCATAAGATAGTGTGCGTAATAAAAGACACCTGCTGTTTTCGTTTCTTTTATAAATGCCAATTCTTTTTGCACTTGCTTTAAAAGGTTTTCGGGTACAGTTTCATTATATGAATAATTACGCTTCAATGCATTAATTACGTACATTTCTAAATACTCGTAAGAACTCTCCAACTCACGAATATCTTTTATTCCCTTTTTCAAATTCAATCATCTCTTATTTTTGAATTTTAATATAGTTGCAATATTAAGTATCAGCCTAAATATTGCTTCGATAACTTTTATAATACTCATTTTAAATTCGATAATATCGATTCATATTCTTCGGTTATTTCAACAAAGTATTTACTTGCCAATTCTTCTTGACATACATCTGGATGATATAATTTCACTAATTTTCTATATTCAGACACTAAAGTTTCTTGCTTTGTTTTGGCTTCACTCGAAAACCAACTACTTCCATATAGTTTGCCTGTAGTGGAATTCTCTTTTTCTTTTGAATTTTCTATCATTTGAAATACTGTACCATCATCACGTATTTCGATTTTATAAAAAGGAAGATTTAAAACAAAGTTATCGGGCAACAAAAAAGAGTGTCCATCGTAATTATAAACATTAAAGCAACATTGATTTTCGTTGAAAAGTATATTTTTTAAATTGTTTTTAATATCAATGTTTTCATATAATTCTAATAGTAAATTAACCAATGGCAAATTGGCAGCGGTTAAATTGTCAAGATTGATTAATATTTTGTGTTTCTTGTTTTCAATTTCTGCAATAATCTCATCATTTAATTTTGAAATCATCTGCATACATTCCATCCACTTTTTTTCTGCTTTTGTTTTTGAATTATCAAGTTCTTCAATACTATTTTTTAAGTTGCTAATTGCAGAAAAATCTCCGTTTTCTTTAAATCTGCCCATTTGCCGACGGGCATCCAAAAGACATTTGTCTATTGAATCAATTGCAGCGGCAGCAGAATTTTCTTCTTCTCTTAATCTTATGAGATTATCCTTTAAGCTTGAAATCTTTGGGTCGGTATATTCAAAAATATCATCTAATTTAGAATAGTGCTTTATGGTAGCTAATAAACCATAATCATAGATTTCTGCAAGCTCAGGCGAATTTTTTAAATATAAAAAATCTTCACCCCACTTCTTTGAAGCGATCATATCATCAACATTATCGCTATTTAAAATTAGTTGATAGTGCAATGGTGTTAAACCTAAACCATCATATATGTCAATTAAATCGTTTTCAAGTTTTTGGCCTTGAATAATAGCTGTATATACTTTTTTCATCAGCCTGTATCCATATATCAAAAGTATATTTTCCGCTCGACTAATTTCTGTTTTTCCGAACTTTTCTTTTGCTTTAACAATAATTTGCTTTGCATATCCAAATCTATGTAGACGCATCAAAATTAATATGTATATAATATTTTCTTCTTCTGATAACTTTTCATTAACTCTTTTTTCGATATTACAGCATACTTTTTCCAAATAACTTTTTGATATGCTATTATTCAAATTAGATAAATCATTTATAAAATTCTGTGAAAAAGTTTTTGTTAAATTAGCGATAGAAACTTTCATTGGTGTGCGATTAAAAAAACTGTTGAAATTATCCTCGTCAAATAAGCGATATTCATTTTCTGCCAACAATATAACAGCGCTTTCTGAATAATTAGATATAGTTGATACACCTTTAAGCATCAAATTGTCAGATAATGTTATTTCACCGTGTTTCATTTTATTACGGTATGAATTAAATATTTTATCTATCATATTTTTCATTTTGGATTTTGCTAATTCATTATGGTTACAAAGTTCTTTTTGTATTGCAATTAAGATTTTTAAAATTTCTTCTGCAGCAATATTGCGTGCAATAATAGTGCTGCAAAAAATTTCTATTTCTTCATTTTGATTACGCAGAAATACTCCACCGTGATTTGACAAATAACTGCCGCTGGTTTCATCATATTGCCTTGTAATAATAAAGTTACATAAATCGGTATATAGTATTCTATTCTGCGTATTTGCATTTGCTTCGGGATAAAACGCTTTATCTGTAAAAACTATTCCGCTTACTGTTAATCCAAAAATTCCGCCTTTGCAAAAAGCTACTATTTCCTCGTTATTTGGTATTTTGTATGTATCATAAATTTTTTCAAGCTTTCTTATGTCCCAAACTGCTAAACTGACTTTTTGACAATTATCTGCAATAGTAGCAAGAACATCACTTTTACTATCTGTTCCTATATCAATAAATTGACCTGAATGTATCATAATTATTACTCCCTTTAGCAAAATTGCACCATTTAATAATGGTGCAATTTCGTTTAAAATTCTCTTTCTTTAACCCACGTATGCGGTCTATCACCATTTTTTCTTGGACATTTCCCAGGTTGCGGTCTGCCGAAAATAGATGATTTCATTTCTTTTGCACCGCACCAAGTACAAGACCATAATACGCTTTTTGGTTTGTTATTGCTTTTATTATTAATTGCCATTGTTGTTCACCTCCCAGCAAACGCTCTTTTAGTAAGCAATCTATATCTATGAGATAGTATATCATATTTTATCGTTCCTGTAAAGATTAAAAAAATTTTGATAAAATATACTCGTGAGGTGATGATGTGAAAACTATATATGAATCTGAATATTTGCAGTTGGGATTAAAAATTGCTTATTATCGTAAGTTGAGAGGATTAACACAAGAGCAACTTGCTGAAAAGATAGAGCGCACTCCTGCATTTATCGGTCACGTTGAAGCACCGAATATAAGTAAAGCAATATCTTTCGATACTTTATTTGACATCGCCAATGCACTTGACATACCTGCATATAAGTTCCTTATGTTTGAAGATGATTAAGGTATAGCATTGCTTTTAAACTGTATATTATCTCTATGAAACCCGAAGCGGAAAACCGCTTCGGGCATTTTAATTTATGGAGGTAATGTAAATGAAAGAACCTAAAAGATGCAGTATCTGCGGTGAGCCATACCCTGCAGACCAACTAACGGAATTTGACGGCAAGTATTTATGTTCAAGCTGTCTTGGTACAGAAACAACAGTTTGTTCCTGTTGTGAAAGGCGAATATGGGAGGTGGATAATTCGGGCAGCGATAGTATGCCGCTATGTGAAAGCTGCTACGATAACTATTACACAACTTGTAATCATTGCGACCGTATCATTCACCGAGATAATGCTTATTATGAAAATGACGAGGACGATACACCATACTGTCAAGACTGCTACAACTCATATTGCAGTACAAAGAGTATCAGAGATTATTATTTTAAACCCGCTCCCATTTTCTATGGCGAAAGTGAGCGTTATTTCGGTTTAGAATTAGAGGTTGACGGTGCGGGCGAGGATGATTGCAGTGCCGAATCGGTAATGAATATCGGCAACAGAGATAAAATTCATATCTACTGTAAGCACGACGGCTCGCTTGATGATGGCTTTGAAATTGTTTCTCACCCTATGACTTTGGATTATCACAAGAACGTAATGCCGTGGGAGTCGGTATTGAGAAAAGTTCGCAGTTTGGGGTATAATTCGCATCAGGCAGAAACCTGTGGTTTGCATATCCACGTAAACCGCAAATCCTTGGGCGATACTATAGTGGAACAGGAGGCAACCATTGCCCGAATACTGTATTTCTTTGAAAAGCATTGGGAGGAACTGCTTAAATTTTCCCGCCGTACCAAATATCAGTTAGAGCGTTGGGCGGCAAGGTACGGATATAAGGAAAAACCAATGGACATACTCGACCACGCAAAAGGTGGCACAAATAACGGCAGATATTCTTGTATCAATCTGCAAAACAATGATACGATTGAGTTCAGAATGTTCCGAGGTACGTTAAAATACAACACAATAATAGCCACATTACAGCTTGTAAACAAAGTTTGTGATGTGGCTTTTGCGTTGACGGATGATGAAATTAAGTCAATGTCTTGGACAACCTTTGTTTCGGGTTGTAGCGAGCCTGAGCTTGTGCAGTATCTTAAAGAGCGCCGTATATACATAAACGAGCCTGTTGTATGTGAGGAGGATATATAATGTGCTGCTTATTTGGGATACTTGATTATAAAAACCGCTTTAACACAAAGCAAAAAAATAAAATTATATCCTTGCTATCAATCGCCTGTGAAGCAAGAGGAACGGATGCAACGGGTATCGCTTATAACCGCAACGGTCATTTGAGTGTTTATAAGCGCCCGCTCGCCGCACATAAAATGAGATTTAATATTCCTGATGTAAATTTAATTATGGGACACACCAGAATGACAACACAGGGCAACGAAAAATACAATTTTAATAACCACCCATTTTATTGCGAGATTGGTAATACCGAATTTGCATTGGCTCACAATGGAGTTTTGTATAACGATATAACTCTCCGTAAAACAGAAAATCTGCCCGAGACAATAGTTGAAACGGACAGTTATATTGCGGTGCAGTTAATTGAAAAGCAAAAAAGGCTTGACTTTGCAAGTCTTGGATTTATGGCAGAGCGTTTGTCAGGCTCGTTTACCATTACTGTTATGGATAATGACAATAACATGTATTTTGTCAAAGGCGATAATCCTATGTGTATATACCATTTTCAAGAAACAGGAATATATATCTACGCTTCAACCGAAGAAATCCTTAAAAAAGCATTATGGCGGATACCGTACCGTTTTGGCAAACCAAAGAAGATAGAACTTGAAGCGGGTGATATTTTAAAGATTGACCGCCACGGCAAAATGGAAAAGTCTGAATTTGATACGAACCTATTATCTGCTGTCAGTTATTATTCGCATTTTCCTTATAGGCATATATCAATATCGGCAGAGCATAAAACGAAATCCCCTTGTCAGCAAGAGTATATCCGTCAGTTAAAATCCCACGCTTCTTTTTACGGTTATACGGATGATATGGTCGATATGCTTTTAGATGAGGGATATGCAACTGACGATATTGAAGAAATGCTTTACTGCGGTGTGTATTAGTATGCCATTACGGTACACTCTATTGGCACACCGACACAGTATGCCAATAGGGTTGGTTTTAGTGCTTTGGCATATTCCAAAAAGAAATCCTACCCTATTGAGAATTGAGGTGAGATTTTGAAGATAGGTTATATTCGTATTAGCACCACCGACCAAAACACCGCAAGGCAAGAGGTTATGATGCAAGAACTCGGTGTAGAACAAGTTTACATTGACCGAATGAGCGGTAAGAACACTGACCGTCCCGAACTCAAACGGATGATGAACTATGTTAGAGAGGGAGATGTGGTAATCGTAGAGGCTATCAGCCGATTTGCCCGAAACACTAAAGACCTGTTGGAACTTGTGGAACAGCTAACTGAAAAACAGGTTGAGTTTATTTCTAAAAAAGAAGCTATTGACACCACCACTCCAACGGGTAAATTTATGCTGACAGTATTCGGTGCAGTTGCCGAACTCGAACGCGAATACATACTGCAAAGACAAAAGGAGGGTATCGCTGTAGCCAAGCAGAAAGGTGTTTACAAGGGCAGAAAACCAATAGAACACCCGCGCTTTAACGAAATAGTACACTTATGGAAAGGCGGTGATATAACGGCGGTAGATGCAATGAAAAGACTTGATATGAAACCAAGTACATTTTATAGAAAGGTAAAGGAGGTTTAAGTTATGCAGTGGACACTTGCAGGTTTCGTTATTACTCTTGGAGTTCTATGTATTATCGAGCGCATTAAATGTACTGCATAAGGGAGGTGAAAATATGCCGATTTTATTTGCGTTAGTGGGTACTCCCCTTGCAAGCTTTGCCGAGGGTGCAATTCTTGCCGCTTCGGTTTATCTTGTGAGCCGAGGGGTTAAAAATCCGTTAAAGAATAAGAAATGAAAATAGGCTCAGGGTTTAAATTCCCTGAGCCTAAAATCTACACCTTAAAACTTTTGTGTCACTGTGCCGTGTCACAAGTATAAATTCAAAAAATCTGTACTATTTATCGATTATATAGTATAATAAACGTGCAGAATTTTAATATGTTCTGACACTGACACTTTGACACGAGGGATAATTTATGGAATTAAATCCATCTAAAGAAGATATATCGAAATTCATTATACTAACAAGAAAACTTTTGGAAGACCCTAATATTCCATTTGAGGTAATTAAAAATAAAATTGATTTGTTAAAAAAACACTTTTCTTATATAATCAATCCTTTAATTAACAAGTATAGAGGAATTGAATTTTCAAAAGAAGAGATAACAGAGTTAATCAATACTGCACTTTGTAATTATTTATTGATTTGGCTTGAAAACTCTCAAAACACAAAGCAAGTAGCGTACTCTTTTACTTTGGGAAAATACTCCCTTGAAAACAAAGAAGAATGTAATGAAAATCCGGAAGAAATTCCGTCACTGGATAGTCCGTATGTTTCAAGTATTTACCGTGGAATTAAAATATATAGAGATAATATTATAGTACAAAACACACAAGCAAAAAGAGAAGAAACATCATACAAAAGATTACCATACTCGGCTAACAAGTATACCAAATATAATTTTTTAGAGTTGGCTTTTGCAGAAATGCACGAAAAGAAATACATGGAATTTTACAGGTTGTTTTATTTGCAAAAGAAACCTCTCGAAACTTTAGGTGAAAACAAAGATTTATATGATATAGGGTATATATACCGACAGTTCGATTTGTTTATAAATGAAGTAATATGTTCTCCTACTGAAAAGTTATATACAATCAAGAGTCTATTACTATATAAGTTGGAATATACATATCGTCTTATTTTTGTTGCACATATATCCAAATATATAAAAGATAATAACATTGATTTGTCATCTGAATTGCCAACAATATTAAATGCCTATTATATGCGTAAAAATTCAACGGAAATAACCGACGGAATACACATATCTCCTTTTGTTCAAAAGTATAATTCACTAATATCTCTTGCCTTCCAAAACAAATCTACTGAAAATGAACTAAAAAAGATTTTAATTGCGAGAGATATTGTTACAGATTCACTTGCTTTATATAACTCTATATTTCCAGAAAGAATTTGCTGTAAATGGACAAATGATGATTTTTTAGATGCGGCAATTTTTTTGAAAACCGACTATAATATATCGGATATGTTAGGACAACTGAATTTTGACGATTTTGATTCCAACACGTTTGATAATATTAAAATGATATATCTTAATTTAGGCTTAATCGATTTAGAAAATTTTAATTTTGCACGTGAAGAACTACAGAAAAAAGCAAAACAAAGAAATAAGAAAAAGAAATAAATATGCCGAGAGTGTAGTGCTCTCGGCATATTTTTATAAAAATTTGCTTTCTGTAAAAATGCCAATAACCCTTGATTTTAATAGGGTTTCAGTGCTTAACTAAATCGAAAGGATTAAGACCGAACTATATGAGATAATATTGATAGCCAACAAACGGCGAAAATATTATTTGGAGGTGTTTCGTATGGACGAAACCGAAAAGAAAGCAAACAATCCAAATTCGGATGCAAGAGAATTAAAGGAAGCAATGTTATTTGAACGGGAGGACGGCACACCATTAATAGAGCCTATGATTTTTTATGACCGTCCATTAAATCCTAATTATCCGTTGCCAAAAATCAAACCTTTAGGAGCTGAATACTTTATTAATCTAAAGAAGCTTGAAGAACAATCAGGGAAAATTTTATTTGCTGATGATATTTCAAATCATTTACAAAGATTATTGCCAAAAGCTACAGAGAAGCATAAAACACCTTGTAAAAACATTCAAAATCTTGAATCTTCTCTAAACTCAAAACCGCAAAAGGAAATTGATACAAGTGAGAAGCCATACTTCATAATGAAAGAATTTCTTTCTAAAGTAAATATTAAAGTCATTGATAATGAGTTCTATTATTATAATGGGATTACATATGTCGCTAAAACCGACTTGGAAATATCCTCATTGATATTTGAAAAATGTCTAAAACGTTTTGTAAATAAGTCAAGTAGTTTAATAAACGATGTGCGACATTTTTTAAAAATAGAACCTAAAATTCAAGTGAATGCAGATGATGTTCCACGACATTATATCGCTTTTCAAAACGGAATTTTAGATATAAGAAACAGACGTTTTTACAAACATTCACCTGCCTATCTAACACTATTTGAAGTAAAAGCAAATTACTGTCCTTCGGCAAATATATCGACACCTATTTTCGATAATTATTTAATGTCAATTACGGGCGGGGATGCAGAATTGATTGAACGAATTTTACAGGTTATTGGTTATATTTTAACACCTGATACAAACGGCAAATGCTTTTTTCTCGTTCAAGGGGTGCCCGATTCAGGCAAAAGCGTTTTTTGTAACTTGTTAAAAAAATTCTTTAACAAAAGCGCTTGTAAGCCTCTTGAAGCACATCTTTTAGGAGAAAAATTTACTGCGTCTGAGCTTTTGGGAAAGGCTTTTTGTACTTTCCCAGATATGTCAGGTGCTCCACTTGATGATGCAACTGTAAGCAGAATAAAAATGTTTACGGGAAATGATGTTATTTCTGTTCCTGTGAGATATAAAGCTAACGCAGAACTCACTTGCACAGCTAAAATAATTTCTGCAACTAATCATCCGTTCTTAACAAAAAATGGTGATGAGGCTTTCTTCAATCGAATAATAACAATTCCTTTTGCTTTCCCTGTTGATACTAATAGAAAAACAAAAGAGCTTGATGCCTTGCTCTTTACCGAAAAGGATGGAATAGCAACAAAATCAATAGCGGCTTATTTTCGACTCGTTGATGCTAAATATGCTTTTGCGGGAAACTTCAAGCCTAACCAAGTGATTTCGGATTCGATAAGCGTAAACGAAAATTGTGAGATTCAAATTTTTAAATACGTGAAAAACAATTTTTATGAAAATCCAAATGGAATTGTTTTTATAGATGATGCCTTATATCATTATAGGCAAAAGTATGGTGTAATTTCAAAAAATGAATTTTCACACTTTTTTCAACAATATGCCTTTGACATTCTATCAGGAACCAAGTCACGAAAAAGGAAAATAGGGACGACTAATCCAATCAGTTGTATAATGGGCATCTCTTTTAAGGAGGAGAACAGTAATGGTATATCGAAATTTTGAATCAATGCCCCTTGTTCTTGAGGTTTCAGATATTTCTGATACTCTAAAGATAGGTCGTAACAAAGCGTATGAGCTTATAGGCAGTGGCGCTATAAAGGCAATTAAAATTGGTAATCATTATAAGGTGTTACGAGAGTCATTTATTGATTTTCTTAAAGGTAACACCGCTTAAAACCGTTTGCCCGTTGCTTTTGCGGCGGGCGATTATTTTTCAAGGAGGTAAATACAATGGCAATTAGAAAAAGGGGTAAATCTTATCAAGTAATATATCGGTGTTCGGGAGAAAGTACCCCACGAACCGAAACCTACAAGTCGGAAGACGAGGCTATGATTCGTGATATGCAAATCAAACTTGCTAAAAAGAACGGCACGTTTGAGCCACCTGTGAGAGCGGCTAAGGGTGTAATTAAGCAAGAGAAAAATATAACGCTCAAAGATTTTTTAGAGGAATTTGTGGAGGTCTACGGACTTAAAAAGTGGGGTAATTCATATTATACTACTAATCTTAGTCTTATAAGAAACTATATCAATCCTTATATCGGGGAACGGTATGTCAAATCAATTACGGCGAGGGATATAGATGCTTATTATACTATGCTGCTTGATAAACCTGCCGTTGTAGCTCAAAGCCACCGTAATGTTGGTAAGATAACAGCAAGTACAATTTCTCGCATACATAAAGTGCTTAAAAGTGCATTTGGTAAAGCGGTGGTATGGGAATACACAAAGGTAAATCCTACAATCGGGGTAACGTTACCTAAACACAATCCCAAAGAGCGAGCGGTTTGGTCTGATGCAGAAGCGGTTGAAGCATTAAATGTTTGTGATGACCCTGCGCTTAAAATCTGCCTATATCTTGCACTTGGTTGTAGTTTGCGTATAGGTGAAATCCTCGGTTTACAGTGGTCTAATGTCCATATAGAAAATCAAGCGGTTTTAAATAGCGAGGCTTACGTTAAAATCGACAAGGAAATTTCCCGTTGTTCAAACGACAGTATTGAAGCATTAGAGAGGGTGAATCGTAGCACTATTATTTTAAAATTCCCACAGATTATGCCAAAGAAAGCAACAACAAGTCTTGTGCTTAAATCTCCTAAAACCGAGAGCAGTAACCGTATTGTTTATCTACCGCAAGCGGTTATTGAAGAGCTGAAAAAAGTTAAGGCTCAACAGGAAGAAAACAAGGCTTTGCTTGGCAATGAGTATTATGACTATGATTTGGTTGTGGCACATATCAACGGAAGACCTTATGAAATGCGCACTATTGATAAAGTATTTTATAATATGATTGAAAAGCATAATCTGCGCCCTGTGGTTTTTCACAGCCTGCGGCACAGTAGCACATCATTAAAGTTAAAACTAAGCAGAGGTAATATAAAAGCCGTACAGGGTGATACCGGACACGCTGAGTCTCGAATGGTAACTGATACGTATGCTCACGGATTTGATGCAGATAGAAAGCTGATAGCACAAGAAATGGATAGCGGATTCTTTGCTAAAGTAGGAGCTGAAACCAAGAAAATCGAAACTGATGAAACTCTTGAAACACTCAAAAAACTTATAAAAGAGCATCCTGAATTAGCGAATGAAATCATAATGAAGATAAAAAGTATTGTATAAAAAAACAAATCTTAGGTTAATCCTAAGATTTGTTTTTTTTACGCAACATTTGTACAAGAAGAACATTTAAAATTTGTTTTGCATTCTATGCAGTTAGGATTGAATTCGTTTAGGAACTTACGATATGTTTTATCGGAAGGTTTTAAGGAATACATGCTTTGAAACTTTTTTAGATGTGATGCCATAAGTTGTTTATCACCGCTAGTATGGTATAATATTGCCAACGCTAAATGCAAGGTATACTTTTCAGGCTCATCTGACAATGCATTTTCTACAAATGTTATTATATTCATAATATTATAATCAGATTTTATAGCTTCTTCATATTTTTTGCAAATCAAATTAATATCTAGTGTGGTGTATGCAGTTAAAAACGCATCACTATATTTCCAAGCATCATCATTATTTTGACTTCTGCAGAAATTAATATGTTGTATGCTGTCTTTTGTGTTTTTATATTTAACAAAAGATAACATTGCTGCATCTAGGTGATATGCATAAGTATCAGGAAAAAGTTCGTTCATTCTATTTAAATAATACTCCGCAATATCTAATTTTGAAGAATCTTGTGTGTCGTGAAAATCGTCAATACATTCAGACTCAAAATCAAGACAAATATTATAATACAATTTATTGAAAGATATGGACAAATTTGGTAGGATGGTTGTGATATTGGTTCTATATAATTCATCAAACAATGCTATTGCATATGAGTTACTACCGTCCAAAAATAAGGTAAGACCTAAGATGTATTTTACAATATAACTCAATTGTTCTACTGTGATTTCTAATTTCTCTAACTTTTGGTCTTTTGTGAATTTCAAGTTTTTTATAGGCTCCGAAGCTTTAAATAATTCGCCACGTAATATAGCAATAAAACTTTTGGGTAATCTGGGATGAATAGTTGCAGTGTTTATTTTAAGCTGATAATTTGAAGTGTTATTGACAGAATCAACTTGATAAACAATATCCACACTAAAAAAACAATTTGTCTTTTCCAGGAGTCTCTTTATTAGGCTTTTATCACCTAAGTTATAGTTTTTTATGTTTGAAGCATTTAAACAT
>JAZNFF010000026.1:0-56204 GCA_045588995.1 Acutalibacteraceae bacterium | reverse complement strand
GATGGCTCGGATACAAGCCAAATTTTCAATTTCATAAAGAATGGTGATTATTATATTCTTAAGCATGTGTCTTTAAATAATGTGATTTATACTAATGATGCAGGTAATGGCATTTTATTTCAAAGTGCAAGTAATTGGTGGACCCCACCGACAGGCGCAACTAGCAACAATAAATGTCAGTTCTCACTTGCAACCGCTCCTGCTGATGGCGTAGAAATCATTATAAAAATGGCGGGGAATAAGTCATATATTCAAAGTGCTGAAAGTTCTGAAGATGTAAATAAACCTTCAGAAAAGTCAGGTACAGTAGTTGCGGGCACCACGATGCTTAGTGAAGACCAAGCAAGTTGGGTTTTAAGCGCGAACGGTGCAGGATATGTACTTAAGAACAAATCAACCAATTTATATATGACAATGGAAAAGGAAGGCGAAAGTTATAGACTTTATCAAGCCGAGAAACTCGATGGCTCGGATACAAGCCAAATTTTCAATTTCATAAAGAATGGTGATTATTATATTCTTAAGCATGTGTCTTTAAATAATGTGATTTATACTAATGATGCAGGTAATGGCATTTTATTTCAAAGTGCAAGCAATTGGTGGACAGCTCCAACAGGTGCGACCGGAAACAATAAATGCCAGTTCTCACTCGCAACCGCTCCTGCTGATGGTGTAGAAATCATTATAAAAATGGCAGGAAATAAGTCATATATTCAAAGCGCCGAAAAACTAGAAGACAACATAAAAACAAAACTTAATTCTCGTTGGAAATTTATTTTTGTTGATAACCATTCTAGAAATGATGATTTTCTAGCTGCAAAATACAAAATCCAGAATGAGCTTACCGGATTGTTTTTGACTTCTGGCGGTAATAATGATACGGTTGTACAGACCATCGAATCACAAAGTGAGAAACAAATATGGCAAGTTGTCCTTTGTAATGGAAGGTGGAGTTTGGTTGATTATGCAGGAAACACATTGTATTTTGATTCACAAAATCAAGATTGGTTTGTAAAAGGAAATATTTCTATTACAGAACCTACTGTTATGCTGAATTACGGTGAAACTGATAATAAGTTACCTGCAAGTGATTCTATACATACGCTTTCAACTAGTGATTATTCTAGCAAAGTTTATATCTACAGTGAATTTAATGGTTTTTCCGATTTTAACATTAAAGAAGATTTAATTAGTAGTCAAAAATATGGTGTAATCTTTACTGCAAGTAATATTGCATCTACTGATGCTAATCAATGGATACTTCATTCTGTTGACAATAACTTTAGGCTTCGCAACAAAGAAACCGGATTATTTTTAACAGTAGATACATCTGAAGATGTGAACAGTATTATTCAGATGCATCGTTCGGATAGTGCTGCTCAAATATGGCAACTTGTGCCCTTTGGAAATGTGTATTTGCTTAAGAATACCAAAACCAATGAAGTAATTTATGCAGATGAAACTAATATTGTATTAAAAGATTATAATGAATGGGCTACACCACCGGCTGGATTTAGTACCAACAAATCTTGTCAATTTGCTTTATCTTTTGAAGGCAAACCACAAAATTGTTCGGTAACTACCTTTATGACAGCTGATAATTCAAAAGTGCTTATGAGTTCAGCAGTTTTGAAATCCGATGTTGAAAGTTATCCGTTATCTAGTGTTGATACAATATTATTTTCTAAAGTAGATGAACTGCATTGGGTGTCATATACTGATGGTAATTCGTTTAACATTGTTAATCGTGATACCGGATTATATTTAACTAAATTAACCGACTATAGCGTTGGATTAAGGTCCCAGAATGGTAGCGATGAACAAAAATGGAATGTTATAAAAGAGGATAGTGGTTATTATCTTGAAAATGTCAAAGGTGGTGTATTAGAGATAACCGCTGATTCTGTAGGTTTATCTAAAAAAGATAAATCTAATAAAAGACTGTTTAAAGATGTCAACTTGTCAGATGGCAAAGAAACTATGTTAAAAACACTTGAAGGCAGATATCTTGTAAATGGTTTTGAAGGTTTTTCGATTCATCAATCAGAAAAATTTGATGTTCTTTCTGTAGGAAAAGATGCAATAGAAAAGCATCCGGTTCAAAAATGGAAGATAGAAAAAAGTAAAATAAAATATGACGCAAAAACGCTTTATACATTATGCAATGTGGCATCTGGCAAATATCTTACAATTACTGAAGCGGGAACAGTCAAGGAAACTGAATTTGCCGGTACATATAATCAAATGTTTATATTTGAAGAGGTAAGTGCAGGTTATAAACTTTTAGATGTATTTAGCGAAAAGGAACTTTCTATTGAATCAGATGAAAGTGTTGTTATGAAAAATATTGGCACTGGCTTTGATAACACATTTATTTTGTCTGATATCATTAAAGATGGTTTGGAAACTGTTTTGATATCTTCTAAAGAAGATAAGTATCTATACACGTCTTATTGGGCTGACGAATGGATTGAAACTGAATATGGTGTATATGGTACTAAAACAGGTACTCCTAAAAGACAAGAATGGGAGTTTCAATTGATTGATGCCACATTACATACTTACAGAATTTTAAATAAAAGTTCTGGTATGTACCTGACTTTGCAGGGCAATACTTTGTTGCAAGATAAGTTGAGAACAGGCCAACGTGAAAATGAACAGATTTTCCGTTTAGTGCGAAAAGATTATTATAACAATATTAATTATTATATGATTTTCAACGTCAATAATAAGCAGATAATGTTTACTCAAGATCTCGGTGATAAGAGCAATGTTGAAGTGACAGAAATTAGCAATTGGAACAAAAATGGTTCTTGGGATTCATCTTGGAATTCCAGTAATCCTGCGGTGTTCAGCCTTTCTTCGGGTAACGAGGCTGCGGGGTATCCAATTGATGGATTAGTTGCATCAATTAAATCTTTCAATAAATACATTCTTGAAGGTGATGCCCCTGATGCTACAGAACGATTTGTAACTGCAGTTAAAGAATCTACGGGTCTAGATAAACAAAGATGGATTTTATTTAGAATTGGTTCCAACTTTGCTATACAAAACAAGGAGACAAAGCAATTTTTAACGCTTAATTCAAAAAATCGTTTTGTACAAAGTGACTTTACAGGAGAGCGAAACCAACAATGGACACTCAAGTACGATGTTACTAATAAAGCATATCGTTTGGAGCATGCTGCAACAGGTCTTTGGCTTGGTATAAATTCTGATGAGACCACGGTTCCTGCTAAATTTATTTCCTTTGCTGAAAATACCGTTTCGTCTAATACGGCATGGTCACTTTATGAGATTGTAGATGGTAAAAAGGTAGAATTAAAAGATGGTATAGTTCCGACAAATTATGGCATTTATGAATTATCGGTAAAAAATCCGTATTATATTTTGCAGGGTGAGTTAACCGACAGTTTGCCACAAGATATTTCTGTTGAGGTGTTTTCTCCTGAAACACAAAATCTACACGCTATTGTGTGTGGTTCTAAATTGAAATTACATGCAAAAGTTACGCCGCCGAGTTTAGATGATAAGGTCGTTTGGTCGGTTATATCTGACTCAGGTGAAGATATTGCTACCATTAATGAGTTTTTTGAGTTTGATGTTGATGCGGGAAATTACTATGGTTTATTACATGTAAAAGATACTGGTAAAATCATAGTTCGAGCATCTCTCGCGGCAGACCTTTCGATATATGATGAATTTGAATTCAATATTACACCTAGTTATATTGAACTACAGTCATTAATATTACAAATGGATAATCTCCAGGATGGACTATATACTCAAGAAAGTTATGACTCTTTTGTAAAAGTATTAAATGAAGCAAAATCTTTTGTAGATGATGGTGGTGCAACCAAGCAATCAGAAATTAATGAGATGTATTCTAAATTGGAAAAGGCAAGAAACTCTTTAACTACCAATCCAAATGGTATTTATCGAAAGGAAATTACAACAACATTAAATGAACCGATTGTGGTTTCAAAGGATACTTTTATTTCAGCGAAAAATGATAATAGAGTCAGAGTTTACCATATTGTAGATGAAGAGAATAATGTTATTTATTCATGGAGATTTGAATTTGATGACGAATCAAATCCAAATTATGATGTAAATCTTGCGTTAGATAAAACATCAGAAAACGCCGAACTCATCAAGCTATTCGTTGGTGATACCGAGTCAACAATTCTTAATTTTTCTAACAAAGGTCTAATGCCTGGCAAAACACAGGTTACTGTATATGTAGGAGACCAGTATAAAGATGGCTCGCTGTTGGATTTGTATTACTTTAATCCTATTATAAGTAGCGGAAATCTTAAAAAAGAAGACATAGAAGTTGTTGATGGTTATGTTACATTAGAATTTGATAAAACTGCTGAATATTTCTTAGTGTATTCAGGTATGAAAGCTGATAAAAATGTAACAGATGATGCGTTGGATGTTACTGATGAAAATCCTGATGCTTTTTCTTCTAAAATTTCTCTTGAGCTTATAAAGAAAGCGATTGAGAGTTCAACAGGCGAAGTAGCCGCTATCCGTTTGACAGAGCCTGGTATACTTACAACCGAAATGTTGAATGAATTAGTTGCAGCAAACAAAAAATTAAGGGTTGAAATTACTGATTCAAACGGTAATGTATACTTAGCGTGGTTATTTAATGGAATTACTGATACATCAAAGGATTTCGACCTTGGTTGGAATGAAATTTCAGAAAATGAAGAAAAAATCAAGGCATTATCATTAGCGGAATTAAGTCAGATACTTTCGTTTAAATATGAACAATTACCTGGTCCTACAGCAGTTATTATTCGCAATAACGGAGGATTCGTACCCGGAAGTTATCTGAAATTATTCAGTTATGATTCTACAACAGGCGAATTGGTAGCAGAGCAGGGTAGTGCTGCAATTTCTAATGACGGTCAGTATATTCAAGCTATTCTCAGCAACGCAAATGAATATTTAGTTGAGCTTGATACAAATTCTGCACAAAAGCCGATAAACGACGAAACGGACGGAAAAATTAATGCGCTAGGTATAGTTCTAATTGTAGTTGGAAGCGTTGTTATACTTAGCTGTACTACACTTATGGTGATTTTGATTATAAAGAAGAAAAAGAAATCCGAAAAAACAGAAATTTCTTCTGATTAAAATTTTAGTTGTTTTAAAGGTTAGGTCTGACGAGTGTGCTCGCATTTGACTGACCTAACCTACAATAAAAAGTAAATGAAAGGAAGGCAGTATAATATGAAAAAAGTTATATGTCTTATTTTGGCGCTTTGTATGATGTTCACCGTTGTTGGATGCGGTGGCAGTAATACTAATTCAGAGCCAACAAATGATTCTACTTCATCGCAAGGAGCTACAGGTTTTGATGCTATGTTCGGTGGTGATGCTGTAACAGGAAATTCATCGGGCAATGGTGGCTCAGGCAGTGGTTCATCAGGTAATGGCACATCAGGTAATGGCACATCAGGTAATGGTACATCCACTAATGTTGGAGAAGTTACCGTGGCTCCTCCATCATCAGAATTCCCCGGTCGTGTTACCAATTTAAAAGGACGCACTATAAAGATTTTGATTTGGGACCAATCAATGGCAGGAACAGATGGTTCCGCCGCAAGCAACGAGTTTAAAAAACTTAATGAGAAAATAGAGAAAACATATAATTGTGAATTGGAATTTGTCTGGGAAGCGGGAGAAGATTTTTTAGCATCAATTGCTGCAGGTAAGCCAAGTGCAGATATTTGGGGAATTTCAAATATTTCCACCTTCCTTAATGCGTATACTGCTGGTTTTATTCAGCCGTTAGATGATCTTGGAGTTATTGATTTTAGTGACACATCAAGATATACATCTGTTACCGAATTATCCAAATTCAATGGCAAGTATTATGGTGTCGGTCCAAGAACATATGCTCAGTTGCAGGCAGCGTGGGCGCAAGTTATGGTTGTTAATTTTGATTTGCTCCAAAAGGCAAATTCAAAATACACACCAGAATATATCTATAATCTTCAAAACAGTAATAAATGGACATGGGATGAATTTGAGAAAATCTCTAACGATTTAATAACAGCAGGCATTCAACCGATTGAAGATTTTGGTTCTGTAGCTAATAAAACGTCTTTGTACCAAACATTACTAAACGCAAATAATGCCGATTGGATTTCACGTGATGGTGAATCAGCACGTTTCACTGGTGGCGAAGGTGCTGCATTGACAGCACTCAATAAATATGAGGCTTGGAGTAAAGCAGGTATAATTAAACAGGTAAAGGATCAGTCAACTGGTATTAATAATTTTACAACTGGAAAAACTGCGTTTTTAGCATCATATTTACATGCTTCCTTGGACTCCTCGATAACTTCAATGAAAAATTACGGTGTGATTTATCCACCAATGGGACCAAATATGAAAGAGAGAAAGCCGTATACCGGTAATGCCTCTTTTGTAGTTATTCCTAAGAATGTAAAAGACCCTGCGGCTGTAGCTACAATTTTGATGGCTTTATGTACACCCATCTATACGGAAGAACAAGATAGGGTTTTAGCTTTGCAGAGCTTTACCAATGCATCTAAATTACAGCCTAGCGTAAATACATTGTTAGAGATTTACGATAAAACTATGAAGAACCATGGTCCTTATACACTTTGGTATGGTATTTCTGCAGGTGCAAGTATTGATACAAATAAAGCGAACGACGGTTGGTATGATCTTGTTAAGAAAATTGGTAATCAAAACTTAACTTCTGCTGGCGCGGTTTCCTCTGCAAAGAAAACATATGACACAAAATTAAAATCTGTGTTCACAAAGAGATAATTTAAAATATCAAGCGGGAGGCAAAACCTTCCTCCCGCTTGATAGAATATGGTATAGGTTAAATTATTACAAATTCTACTTGGATTTACAAAAGGAGTTATCTAATGTGAAAAAATTGATAAGCATATTGTTAATAGTCTTTTTGATAGGAACATTCTCAATATCAGCTTCAGCTTCTGAACCATATAGCAACTATACATATGATATTAACGGTGAATCCAAGGGAGAGCCGCAGGCATATTTGCCAACTGAAACCATATCCGGTGAAACTATTGGTGCAGATTCATTTTCTAATCCAAAGGATATTTATATTTCTAATGATAGAAAAATATATATAGCTGATACTGGTAACAATAGAATTGTTATCTTTAATGAAAACAAAGAATTGGTGCATATTATCAATGAATTTGATAATAACGGTAATGTTGATGGTTTTAATAATCCACAAGGCGTTTTTGTTGCACCTAACGGAGATTTATATGTTGCTGATACAGGTAACGAAAGAGTAGTTGCTTTTAATACTGATATGTCGTTCAAAAAAGAGATTGGACGACCAGAGTCCAATCTTATAGATTCTTCTTTTGCATTTTCACCAATAAAGATTGCGGTTGATTCTGCAAACCGTCTTTACATAGCATCCAAAAATGTAACTCAAGGTGTTGTTGAACTCGATGAAAATGGTGAATTTATAGGTTTTATGGGAGCTGTACCCACAAAAATTGATTTTATTACAGCATTGTGGAGGTTAGTTGCCACACAAGAACAAAAAGATCGAATGCTACTTACTGTTCCGACAGAATATAGCAGTATCGATATTGATGGCGAAGAATTTATTTATGGTGTGGTTAGCGCTGTAGATTCAGAAAATTTTGATGCTAATATGTTTATTCGCAGATTGAATCCTATGGGTTCGGACGTGTTGAAACGAAATGGATTTAATGCGCCCATGGGAGACGTAGAATATTATTTTGATACAGAAACGAAAGAAAACGAGACGTCGCTTTTAAATGACGTAGCCGCAAGAGAATACGGAATTTATTCCGTGCTTGATACGAGAAAGGGACGAATCTTTACATATAATCGAAACGGCGATTTATTATACGTTTTTGGTGCAATAGGTGATAGTCTTGGACAATTTGGTGTTCCAGAAGCTATTGATACTTTGGATCGTAAATATTTCGTAATTGACAGTAAATATAATCATATTGTGGTTTTTGAACCGACAACTTATGGAGATTTAATTACAGACGCAGTAGAAAAATATGCGCTTCGTGATTATGAAGGCAGTAACGCTGCTTGGCTTGAAGCTCTTAAATATACTTCGAAATCCGACCTTGCTTTTTCCGGTATAGGTAAGGCTCTAAATAATGAAGAAGATTATGAAGAGGCAATGATGCATTTAGAATATGCAAATGATAGAACAAATTATTCTGCCGCATTTGAAAAATATCGCAATCAAATAATTGACAAGTATTTTACAGCTGGAGTTATTGTATTGTTGGTATTGGTCGTTGGCATATTCATATTTAAAAATTATAAAAAGAGAAAGGGTGTAAAAAAGCATGATTAAAGATTTGTTAGAAAAACTTAAATTTTCAACTTATGTAATTTTTCACCCATTCAAGGGATTTTGGGAATTAAAAAAAGAGAAAAAGGGGAATTATGCTTCAGCAAGCATTTTAGTTCTTCTTTTGGTATTGGTATTTATAGCAAGGCGGCAGTTAACGGGTTTTATTTTTAATACCAACGATACAAGTGATTTGAATATTATATTTGAAATCAGTGGGGTGTTGTTACCGTTCTTTCTATGGTGTGTTGCTAATTGGTGCATCACCACACTTATGGATGGCGAAGGAAATTTTAAGGAAATAGTTTTAACTACCGCTTATGCAATTACTCCGTTAATTCTTATAAACATACCACTGATTATTATGAGTAATGTAATAACTATCAATGAAGGGTCATTGTATTATTTCTTTGATGTTGTAGCAATTTTATGGACAGGCGCGTTATTGGTTTTTGGACTGATGACCATTCATGAGTTTACCTTTGGTAAAACGATACTTACGGCTTTAATTGCTGTTGTAGGTATGGTTGTTATTATCTTTATTGGATTATTGTTTTTTGCACTTGTACAGCAAATAGCAAACTTTATCGGAATTTTATATAGAGAACTTGCTTTGCGGTACAATTGGTAAAGTAGAAGGGAAGAGAGTGTTGATATGCGAAAATTTAATTTATATACGCGGGTTATTCTTGCTTGCCTTCTTTTAACTACTACAATTCTTTCGGGTTGTTCCAGCAGTTCATCAACTATAACAAAACGAAATATCGACGAACAAGAATACGCAAAAGAAGATTATGATTTTGATACTACTATAAAATCCACAGAAGGCTTTTATACAGTTGCAACAGTCGGGAATTTGCAATTATCTGTCAATGGCAAAACGGCAGATGTTATGGTGAATGATTTGAAAACAAAAGCAAGTTGGACAACAAATCCAGATAATTCAAATTCTTCTGCAGATGGTTTTTTGGCTTCTCAGTTTTCTGTAAGCTACATTGATGACCAAGACAAGCTCTACGAAAAAAACAGTTATACCGACAGTGTAAAGCTTGAGCAATATAGTTTTTATCCTTTAAATAATGGCATTCGTGTGAATTATACTGTAAATGAGAAGAAAAAAGAATATTTGGTGCCTCCTGTCATTGGCGCGGAACGATTTGAAAAGATACTTAGTAAACTTTCTGAAAATGATAAAATGATGTTAAATACATTTTATACAATAAAATCACTTGAAGGGGTGTCTCCTGAGGTTGAAGCATGGCAAAAGACTGTTTTCCCTGCTCTTCGCTATGGTGATATATATGTATTATCAAGTGGTTATAGCCAGACAGAAGGTGTTAATGCTTCTGAACTAATGCTTGAAATGATTGAACCCTATTTTATTTCAGCTGGTTATACTAAAGACGATCTAAAATATGATGCAGAACAAAATTCATTAGAACCAATAGATGAGGATGAATTTAGTATAGAGCTATCAATTGAATATACATTAGATGAAGACGGATTAACAGCTAAAATACCGCAAAAAAGCATTATATATGATGAAGATGGAATGAAGCTTACCGAAATTGCGTTCTTGCCATTTATGGGTGCAACAAATGCGGAAAACGAAGGATTTTTATTAGTGCCTGACGGAAGCGGGGCTATTATAAATCTTAATAGTGATAAAAAGAATATAAGTGCTTATGAAAAGCGTGTGTATAGTGAGGACAACACACTTCAAACTGAAGTGCAAAAAAGTACCAATGGTTCGCAGATTTATTTGCCGGTGTTTGGTGTGAGTAGTAATAATAATGCAATGTTAGCGGTTATTGAAAAGGGCGACGCTGTTGCCACAATTCATGCTGATGTGAGCGGAAAACTTAATGATTATAATTATATATACTCTTCGTATTGTTTGATTGAAAATAGCGTTGAAACTAATTCTGTTTTAAACAAGTCTGGTGGAAAACTTTATCAAAAAGAACCCTTGGAGAGTGATATACAGATAAAGTATTTATTCACAGAAGATAGCGGTACTTATGTTAATATGGCCAAGAGTTATAGAGAATATCTGTTAGCTAACAAAAAGATAAGAAATCAGGAACAAAATACGAGTAGTATACCTTTTGCGCTTAATACTATAGGTGCAGTTTCGTATACTACAACTAAACTTGGTATACCTGTAGAAGCCGAAAAAGCATTGACAACCTTTGAACAAGCACAGAGTATATTAATAGACATTAGCAAAGCTGACATTAAGAATATTGTATATTCATATTCCGGTTGGATGAATGAAGGACTTTATGGTACGGCACCATATAAGATCAATCCGGTAGGTGTTTTGGGCGGAAACGATGCTTTTAAAGAGTTAATCGGTTTTACTAACAAAAACAATATTTCTTTCTTCCCAGAAGCGAATTTCTCTTATGTTTCTGAAATGGGAAATGGTTATAGCAAAAATGAAGACACCGCACGTGATTTGTCGGGTAATCTGGCGAAGAAACACACATACAATTTAGCGTTGCAGCGTTGGAACGAAGATGATTATCAGTTTATTATAAGTTCATCGGCGTTAGGAAGAATGTCAGAACGCTTCTTGAAATCTTACAATAAATATGGTGTGAGCGGAATATCTTTGCCGATACTTAGCAAGGAAATTAATGGAGATTACAGTAAAACTGCTTGTTGTGACAGACAAGATTCTTTATATAAGATAACTGAAACTTTTAATAGTATAGCAAAAGCGGGATATAAAATTCATGTCGATGGTGCAAACGTTTATGCATTAAGTAACGCATCGTTTATAACGGGTGTGCCAATGAGTTCGGGAAACCATTATTTGTTTGATGAAACAGTTCCGTTTTATCAATCTGTTTTACACGGTATACTTCCTTATTCATCAACGCCTCTTAATTTCAGTGGGAATTTCAGAGAAGCGACACTTAAGTGTATTGAATATGGTGCTTCACCTTATTTCCAATGGATATATTCTGACAATATTGAACTTAAAGAAACAGATTATAATATTTATAATGTGAATTATGAGCTATGGAAAGATGATGCAGTTAATGCTTATGAGGAAATAAATGATGCATTAACTAACTGTCAGAAAGCAACGATTATAGCACATGAAAAAATCTCAAAAGATTTATATAAAACTACATATAGTAACGGTTATAGCATTTATGTAAATTATGGCGAAAAAGAAGTCGAAAATGATGGATATACGATAAATGCCTGTGATTATCTTGTTGTAAAGGGGGCTTAAGTAATATGAAGAAACAACAAAGAATAAGTACAATGAAAATACGCCGTGCAGTTTCCGGTTATGTTTTTATAAGCCCCTTTATAATCGGTTTCATCTTTTTAATGCTAATGCCCTTTATTTTATATATATTTATGGGATTTTCCGAACAGACTGTCGGTAACGGTGGTATAGAGTTCAAACTGATAGGTTTTGATAATTATTATAAAGCATTGTTTGAAGAAACGGATTTTATTACTAATGTTTTTTCTAGCATAGGGGACCTTTTAATAACATTTCCCGCAATTTTACTTTATAGTCTATTTATTGCTATCATTCTAAATCAAAAATTCCGTGGACGCGGATTAGCGAGAGCTATATTTTTCTTACCAGTGTTAATTGCATCGGGAGCCGCAGCAGCGGGTCAAGATGATGCTTTGATGAATTCGGCTGTTTCAGCTGTGTTAGGCACGTCTACTGATGGAGAGGGTACACTTAACTTGACGGCAGTTTTAATGGATATGTTAGGTTCTTCACTTGATCCGTCTTTTTTCTCGGTAATTGAAACATTGGTAAACAAAATTTATGATATAGTAATGTCATCGGGTGTACAAATCTTGATATTTTTAGCGGCACTTCAATCGATTTCTCCTTCTCTTTATGAAGCGTCGGCTATAGAAGGAGCAACCGGTTGGGAAAACTTTTGGAAAATTACATTACCGATGATAAGTCCAATGATATTGGTTAACAGTGTTTATACTATTATTGATGTTATGGGAAGTTCATCAAATAGCGTTGTAAACAGTTTATATTCATTGGCGATGGGCGAATTCGAATACGGATTAAGCTCAGCTATGGGAACCATTTATTTTGGTATTACAATTGCAATATTGGGTATTGTAGTTTTTGTTATGTCGAAAACGGTTTATTATGAAAACAGATAGGAGGTTTAGTATGCACACAATTGCATTAAAAAGAATAAATAAAAAAAGAGCTTCGAGTTTTGTTTGGAGCATTTTTCGCACAGTGCTGATTGTCGGAATTGCATTTATGATACTTTATCCTATCTTTATTAAATTCACCACTGCAATAAAAAGTTCAAGCGATATGATTGATTCTACGGTTGTTTTCATTCCTAAAAATCCGACTTTTGATAATTTCAATATTGTAATACAGGCATCAAATTATTTTGTCTCTTTACTAAAGTCAATCGGTATAACTTTATTATTAAGTGTATTACAAATTGCATCTTGCACCATGGTGGCATATGGCTTAGCTCGATTTAAGTTTCCAGGTCGCACATTTTGGTTCGCAATGGTTATTTTTACATTAATTATACCTACACAATGTATTTTGTTACCTCTTTATATGAGATTTCAATTTTTTAATCCCTTAGAACTTTTTAAGTTTTGGGGGCAACTTTCCGGTGTGGCATTGACAAATACTATGATACCATTTATATTGCTATCCTCTACAGCGTGTGCTTTCAAAAATGGGTTATATATTTATATGTTGAGGCAATATTACATAAACATGCCAATAGTTCTTGAAGAAGCTGCATACATTGATGGTTGTGGACCGTATCGCACATTTTTGTCAATTATGCTTCCTGGTTCTGGACCAATGGTAATTACAATGTTCCTTTTCTCTTTTGTTTGGACTTGGAATGACTACTATTATACATCTATTTTGGCTCCTGAACTGCCTGTTTTATCACGAATTCTAATGAACATGAACTTTGAGCAGCTAAGTTCAGTGTCAAGCGATTTTAATTTAGCTGTTGTTAATGCACCTAAATTTTTGTTGCTTATTATGCCGTTGATTATTCTGTATCTCTTTACGCAACGGTTCTTCACAGAAAGCATTGAAAGTAGCGGTATTGTAGGATAAGGAGGCGTTTTATGTATAAAGTTAAAGATAATTCTAATCCTTTGTATAAAACAAATATTAACGAAGCCATTACTTACGATTTTTACAATGAGCAGGATGTGTTTTTAGCAGGTTTTAATGGATTTAAGGCATGCAGACCTATTCAAAAAAATCATAAGATGGATTTGATTGTTGAATGGTACGGAAACTGTTTTTATAGTGAAGAAAACTTGAATTTGAATGCTGATATATATAAATTTGTACGCATTGGTTTAAAAAATGAGTCTAATCTTATAAAAAGCAAGATTTATTTTATAACCGATACGGATGATGAGTGGAACGAAAAAAAATCTGTTTCATTTAAGTTGCGTTCAAATGACGCAGTGTATTATACATATTCTGTTCCAATAAGTGAAAATCCATTTTGGAAAGGAAAAATAAAGCAACTTAAATTTTGCCCATTGGATTATGAACTTTATGAGCATATAAAGGAACGTAAATACGGAGATTTTGGCATAACACTAAGCTACGATTTCATTCAGTTTGCTACAGAGGATTTAAATCCAGGTGCACTTTCGTTTCCCTTTAAGTATGATATGGAAAACTTTGAAGCATTCGGTGGTGAAGCAAAAGTATTCGAATATATGATGCGTTGCACTGCTAAAGAAAAAGTTTTTTACTTGCAGTCACCTTTAGGCCTTAGATTATCACCTAAAAATAACCGTTATCTCCGTGTCCGCCAAAAGACAGATAGTAAATCAAAACAGGGTATTGTGGCATATACAACAGCAAATGATAAAGTTTTCAGCGATGATAAACAATTCTTTTATACCATTACTGATAATAATGAAAAGTTTGTTGAGTATACAATAGACCTTTCTTCAATTCAAGATGAACTTTGGCAGATACGCCTTTACCCTTTAGGCGAAGAAGTGGGCTATTGTGAGATAGATTATTTAGTATTCGATACACTTGAAACCATGAATATTGAGTTAAAACTGCCAAAAAAAATTGAGTGTAATCGATTAGGTGATTATGTTGAGGCAGAAGGATTTTTTGCAAACGCTACAACACTAAAATATGTACATATTAATATGCAAAATAATACGCTGTCATATAATGCATATATCCAATGGATTACAGACAAAGACAATGTTTATGATGAACGCAAGATGCAAAGATTTCTTATTCGTCCTATGGATAATGAATTACGAGAATATACAGTAGGTCTTAACCAAAATCAGTATTGGCGAGATAACATTATTGGACTTCGCATAGTACCTGCAGAAGAAGTTCCTGCTGAAGAAGCCAATGTGATATTTGGCGAGGCTTCTATTTGTCGTGACGGAGATACGATGTCACAGTACAGAGATATCGTAGAAGGTTATATTGAATATAGTTCTAACAATCTTCTAGACGGTTGGTTTTTCGAACGCTCTGGTGGTGATATTCACGGTTATATTAGTCCGCAGAATGTATGGAAAAAAGGCGGCAATCTTGAAAACGATACTACTCTGCGCTCAGGAAAACTTAAATTTATTAATAAAGGCAACGGAAAGGAAACTTCGGCATACCGACATGTCTTTAAACAAGATAGCGGTATTATTGATTGGCGTTTTTCATTTCAGATCGATAATCCAAATGCTAATGGGATGTTTTTTTCATTGCAAAATGGTTTGCAGTCAAGTATAGATAAAAATGTTTTGACTTTTGATAATAACGAAGGTTATCTGTGTGCAAACGGCGAAAAACTTATAAAGTTGGTTCCTTATGATTGGTACGACGTCCGTGTTTTGCTTGATTTGGATAACGCTGAAGTTGCTATTAAAGCAAACGAGGATTTTGAACAAAGAATCCCCCTTAAAAATGCAGAGTTTGATACTGTTAGAATTTTTGCTACAGGCAAAGAAGCGTTAAACTTTGTAGTATCTACCGAAATGTACAAAGTGGGTTATCTTTGGGAAAATTCTCCCCAAACAATACAGTCGACAGCAGTGCAGAATATGCCTTTTATTCGTAAGGCAAAAGGTCTATTGGATTTTGAGTGTTCATTTTTTCTTGAGGATGTAAAAGCAAGCGCTTCACTTGAACTTTGTTCAAAAGAGTTTTGCATTTGTGGTTTGCAAATTAAAGATAATAGGTTTTTATGTACTGATAAAACAGGCAAGGAGTTTGTTCTGTGGGAAAACTATAAACAAAAAGTATGGTATTCTTGTGTAATTAAGGTTAATACAGTCCTCGGTACTGCAGATTTCCGTATAAACGGTCAAACTCGTGCAAAAAATGTAGCAGTAAATGCCGAGAAAAGTTCATTAACAAATCTGCGAATATCAACCGATACGGGCCACCTTACTGTAAGAGGAATTCGTGTTAAACCCCACATTTATAGTACAGTACCTTATATTGATAAAGTGCCAAGCAAAACTGGTTTGGTTGGTATGCAGGCCTGGTTTGACCACGGAAGCTTCTGGAATCGCACACATAATCAGTTCTATGTATCCGATAAAACGCCTTATATTGGACATTATGATGATATGAATATTAATTCGGTAGATTGGCAAGTAAAATTTCTTTCGGAGCACGGCGTTGATTTCATTTGCCCATTTTTCTATACGAATTTAGATGCTCCTGCATATCAAGGTAATAACTTTACAACAACATTTTTACGTTATTCGGAGCAACACGAAAAATTAAACTTCTGTGTGATAATAGGCGAGATTTTTCAAACAATGACTCGCGAAAAAATGCTTAATAATGTTTTACCATTCTTAATTGAGAATTACTTTAAACATCCAAGTTATATGAAAGTTGATAATAAACCCGTGTTAATGGCATATAGTTGGGATGCAATGATGAAGCATATGACTCCGGAGGGAATTAATGAATTGCTTCAAGAAATGAATGTTTGTTTAAAGAAAGAAGGTTTCAACGGGATTGTTATGATTGGTCAAAACCGTCCCCATTTAGACGGAACCTTGCAACGCGATTTAAGTGATTTTGTAAAGAGTGGAGTTGATAGACTTTTTGCCTATTGCAATATTTATACCGAAGAAGCATCTCGCGGTTTTTATGAAAGAACGTCTGAAGCTGGGATAAAGAGTGTTAAATGTATGGGAAGCGGTTGGGATAACAGATATTGGTGTCCCGTTGGAGGATATTTTATCGTAAACAATACACCTTCACAATTTGAAAATGCGATGAAATGGATGACTACACCATCTAATACAACCGACCAGCTTGATGATATGATTATACTTGACAACTGGTCAGAATTCGGCGAGGGACATAGCATACAACCGACTAATTTATATGGTTTTGGTTATTTGAATGCAATAAGAAAGTTGTTTACGGATGCAGATGAAACACACTACGATAATGTACCAGAAGGAGCACTTAATGCCTTGCATGTTAACGGAAGCTATCCTGATTTTGAAGAAAAGCATATAGTTTGTTCTCGTTGGGCAATGCCACCGTGGTATGAATCAAAGTATAATATTCATCGTACAGGTGATTAATTATAGAAATATATTTTAAATGGAGAAAGTGGGTGGATTTTTCTTATCTTGGCAACTCATATATTTAAAATCATTTTAAGGAGGAAATATAATGAAAAAGATATTGTCAGTTATTTTTGCAGTTGCAATCTTGATTTCAGCAATCACTGTTAATGGTGCTTCCGCAGAAACCACACCAACAACCATTAGTGTTAATGCAGATGAGAGCGAATGGTCGGGTACAGTAATTGCTGATGCGACACAATACAGTACAGAGCAAAGAACATGGATATTAACTGCATTAAGCAGCGACGGTTATTTGTTGCAAAACAAAGCCACAGGTCTATATTTGACGATGGAAAATATAGGTTCAGCTGAAGTGCCTGAGTATAGCTTGTATCAAGCTTCATATCGCGGTTCGGACAACAATACAAGTCAAACATTCAAGTTTCTTGATGCAGATGGTAGTACTGGAGCAAAGACTTATTATTTACTGTATAATGTAGCTCTAAATACAGTATTATATAGTACCAACTCGGGAGAAGGATTTGCATTTAAGAGTGTTTCGACTTGGTGGGAAGATTTGCCTGCTGGAGTTGATAATAATAATTATGGTCAATTTTGGTTAGCCGCCGATGCTATTGGAGATTCAAAAGAGATTGTAATTAAATTTGCTGGAACATCAAAATATTTGCAAAGTGAAACATACACAGTACCTAATTATAGCGATACAGTAATTGCTGATGCAACACAATACAGTACAGAGCAAAGAACATGGATATTAACTGCATTAAGCAGCGGCGGTTATTTGTTGCAAAACAAAGCCACAGGTCTATATTTAACGATGGAAAACATAGGCACAACCGAAGCGCCTGAGTATACCTTGTATCAGGCCTCATATCGTGGTTCAGACAACAATACAAGTCAAACATTCAAGTTCTTTGATGCTGATGGTGCAGGCGAAAATACATATTATTTACTGTATAATGTAGCTCTAAATACAGTATTATATAGTACCAACTCAGGAAATGGGTTTGCATTTAAGAGTGTGTCATCTTGGTGGACAGATTTGCCTGCTGGTGTTGATAAAAGTAATTATGGTCAATTTTGGTTAGCTGCCGATGCTATTGGAGATTCAAAAGAGATTGTAATTAAATTTGCTGGAACATCAAAATATTTGCAGAGTAAAAAATATAATATTCCAGAAGAAACTAAGGATATAATGGTCGAATCACAAGAGTTAGGAACTACTGATTCAAAATGGATTTTACATTCGGTTAGCGGCAATGATTATACACTTGAAAATCAAAAGACAGGCTTATACCTAACGTTGGATGATAGAGACGGCGATGCCGATAATGATGTTTACCAAGCAGAAAAGCGTTCACAAAATGATATTACTCAGGTATTTACTATAAATGAGAGAGAAATATATGAAGAACGTCAAATTTATTATATTGAACATAAAAACAGCTCGCTTATCCTTTATAAAAATACAGATAATATAAGCATAGGATTAAGTAGCGGTGAATGGCATACTTTGGGTGAAGGTCTGAGTAATGCTTTATGTGCACTATATCTTGAATGTGAACCGGCTGACGGTGAGATTAGCTACTTGAAGGTTAATAATATTTATATACAAAATATACCAGACCTTGTTTCTATAAGTGCAACGGCTACTGATGGTGGTGAAGTTTCTTGTGAGTCGGATGAAGTTTATATAGGAACAACTGTTACTGCTACAGCAACACCAAAAAGCGGTTATTTGTTTGATGGTTGGTATGTTGGCGATGAAAAGGTATGCGAAGATGCAAAATATACATTTGTTGCTACGGTAGATGTTGCTCTTATAGCTAAGTTTGTTCCAAATTACGGCGATGCTGATTTTAGCGGAACAATAGATGAAGCGGATGTAGTAGAACTTCGCAGATGTCTTTTGTTTGATGAAGCATTTAAACCTCAGTATGATGCCAATATAGATGGTGAAATGGATATTTGTGATCTTGTAAGACTTGCGATTACTCTTGATAATTAAAAAGAATAAATCTTAAACTAAGTAGTATTTGTTTGGCGTATTTTGTGAAAAACAATACAAAATACGCCAAACACAAAATTAGCGAAAAAGAAAAGGTGATTAAATTGTTATATCCAAAAGAATCAATAAATAGAGAAGTGAAAAGTCTAGACGGTTTTTGGACGTTTTGTGAGGATAGAGAAGATATTGGTGAAAAAAACAAGTGGAATTTGGGAGTGTTCAATGAAAAGGCAAGGCAATCCTCGGTTCCGGCAAGTTATAATGAACTGTTTAATGACCTTTTCAATTTTCATGGAAAAGTATGGTATAGCAAAGAGTTTTATGTACCGATATCTTATGTAGATAAGGCAATATATTTACGTTTTGGAAATGTTGCAGGAAAAGCAAAGGTATGGGTAAATGGGATATTTGTTGGAGAGCATATTGGAACCGCTCTTCCGTTTGAATTTGAAATTTCCAACATAGCAAAATTTGCTCAGAAAAATACAGTAGTTGTATTGGCTGACAGTACTTTAGATGCTTATTCTTTACCTCCCGCAGCCATTTCCATAACTGAGGGTAGTGTTGGATTTACTAATTCATATCCAAGGGTTCCGTATGATTTCTTTCCTTATGGCGGTATCCAACGCAGTGTGTTTTTATATACTTGCCCTAAAACTCGAATAGAGGATATTACTGTTACAACTGATATTTTAGAAACTGAAGCGAAAGTTAATTTTGAAGTTGAATTTTCTTCGGAAGTAAACGGCGAAATAGTTTTTGAAACGGATGGTAAAGAAACAACTGTATCGGTTGAAGGCAAAAAAGTTAATTGCGAAGTGACAATAGAAAATCCAAGATTATGGGATGTTGGAAAGCCGGAACTTTACACAGTAGAAATTACTTTAAAAAATGAAAACGGCGAAATCGATAACTATACTCAAACATACGGCATAAGAGAAGTTAAAGTTGTTGGTGATAAATTCCTTTTGAACGGAAAGCCGGTATTCTTTAACGGATTCGGAAAACATGAAGACTTTTTCATATATGGAAAAGGATTTTTATCTGCTGTTACAGTAAAAGATTTTGAACTGCTTAATTGGGTTGGAGCAAATTCTTTCAGAACTTCGCATTATCCATATGATGAGAATATTATGGATTTTGCAGACCAACACGGCATTTTAGTAATTGACGAAACACCGTTTGTCGGACTGTGTAAAAGAATGTATCGTGATGATATATTAATAAAAGCAAAATCAGTAATCGAGGAATTGGTTAAGCGCGACAAAAATCATCCTAGTGTTGTTATGTGGAGTTTAGCTAATGAACCGTATATTGAGTCAGTAGAAGGAAAAGAATTTTTCAAAGAACTCTTGAATACTACTCGTAAGTTAGATTCAACCAGACCTATTACATATGTTTCGCATTTAGGTCCTGAAAATAACTTGGGTTATGAAAATTTTGACGTTGTTTGTATAAATAGATATTGGGGTTGGTATGATGGAAACGGTCGTATTGAAGAGATTCTTCCGGATTTCAATAATTGGATAGAAACACATAGAAAAGCTTTTGGAAAGCCTATAATAGTTTCTGAGTTTGGTGCTGATGCAATTGAGGGTATGCATACAGACCCGCCGCAAATGTTCACTGAAGAATATCAAGCTAAACTTATAAAAATGCAGTATAATGAGCTACGCAAAAAGGATTATGTTATAGGTGCACATGTATGGTGTTTTGCTGATTTTAAATCCACACAAAATCCATGTAGAATAGTATTAAGTAGAAAAGGCGTTTTCACAAGAGACAGACAGCCCAAAATGTCGGCATATATGCTTAAAGATTTATGGGGCAACGAAGATAAGTTGTAAAGCATTATTTGAAATAATATTTTATGGGGAATTTCATATGATAAAATTAAATCCGAACGACAAGTTGTGGATTGACAGTTTTTACGAAAGAGTAGAACAAAAACTTGAGCGTTCGGCTAAAAACTTAAAAGATATTATTCCGCACATGACAGAAAATGGTGGATATTACGACCAGGCGGAAAGGGATGTTACCTGGTGGACTAACGGATTTTTTGGCGGTATGATGTGGCTTTTGTATGAGCATACTAAAAAAGATATTTATAAAATTGCCGCAAAACGTCAGGTAGAAATTCTTGACGCAGCTCTTACTCGCTACGACGGTTTGCATCATGATGTTGGCTTTATGTTTGAACTAACCGCTAAGGCTGACTATTTGCTTACAGGTGAGCCGAAATCAAGAGTACGTGCAATTTATGCTGCAAACACATTGATGTCTAGAACGAATATTCGTGGTCAATATATAAAAGCTTGGGATCATGCTGATTACACTATTATTGACAGTCTTTTGAATATTCCAATTTTGTATTGGGCTTCTCGGGAGTTTAAAGATGATCGTTATAAATATGTAGGTATCATGCAGGCGGAATCTTTAATGAAACATCACGTTCGTGATGATGGCAGTGTTGTACATATTGCTGTTCATAATACTCAAAAAGATGAAGTAATCGAAACATTGGCAGGGCAGGGTTATAAAGTTGGTTCGGCATGGAGTAGAGGACAGGCTTGGGCAGTATATGGCTTTATACTTTCTAATATTCACACAAAAGAACAAAGATTTTTAGATACTGCAATTAAGGTTGCTGACTACTTTATTAAAGAAACCGAGAAATATAATTACAAGGTTCGCACTGACTTTTGCCAACCTGACGATGTCGATTATATTGACAATAGTGCTGCAGTTTGTGCTATTTGCGGTATTATTGAAATATACAAAGCGACCGGTGAAGAAAAATACCTCGATGCCGCAATTAGTATTTTACGAGCTTTAGAAGCTGATTGCGATTTTTCTGAAGAAAATGACTCGATTCTTCAAAAAGGTATGATAGCCTATTCTTTGGGAGAACAGGTTGATATGATTTATAACGATTTTTTCCTTTGCGAGGCGTTATTAAAACTTCGTGACAGTCAATTCCTTATCTGGTAAAAAGGAGAACCAAAATTGATTCAAGTAAAAATAATTAGTGCAAACGGTGAAGAATTATTTTACAAAAAAGGTAATACGATAGACACAGTTTATAGCGGCGAATACCACGTGGGTGATAAAATTGTTATCTTTAAAACTGATACCGAATATTTAAGCATAAAGCTTGATGATACTTTAGAGGAAAGCATTATATTTTCTCCTCTTAACACTTTTGAGTTTTTTATTCCTTTTGGAGAACGGTTAAGTGGTTATGCACCTGGTGCTTTTTCAGGAAACAAGCATATAATTAAGGTTTGCGAGCCCGAAGATAATGTAAAATACGGAACTCGTAATATATCACTTAATTCACACGATTTAAGAGGCCAAAAAAATTATTTTCCCCATGCGTATGCTAACCTTGTGACAAGGGAATCCGTTTGTTTTTTTGAGCGTAACGCTATTGACGGCGTGACAGATAATACAAGTCATGGCGATTATCCATATCACTCTTGGGCAGGTGGCGCGCGCGAAGACCTTGAATATTATCTTGACTTCGGCACTCAGGTGGAAGTTGAAAAAATAGTATTCTTTTTGCGAGCGGATTTTCCGCACGATACATATTGGAAAAGTCTTGATGTCGAATTTGATGATAAGACCTGTGCAACAGCAAACTTTATAAAAACGGGTGAGGGACAGGAACTTGTTTTGCCAGAAAAGAAACTTACTCGTAAAATACATCTTACAAACTTTAAACAAGCCGAACTACCTTTTTCGTGGGCGGCGCTTTCACAGATAGAGGTTTACGGTAATTATATTAGAGAGGATTTAAGTAAAATGGAAATTAGATGTGCAGCTCATCCGGAGGATGTAAAGAAATATGATACCGATAGATTAAGAAAGGAATTTCATATTTCAAAGTTATTCACAAAAGACAATATTCGTATGGTGTATAGCCATATTGACCGTATTATTACTGCTGGCTTAATGCCCGTGTTCCAAGAATTAAAGCTCGAAGGCGGTAAGGAATTAGCTGCCGATTATTTCTTGGAAAGACGAGAGATGGGATGCATCAATATCGGTGGTAAAGGTATTATTACTGTTGACGGCGTTGATTATGAAATGAATCCGCGAGACGGCATTTACATTGGTATGGGTAACAAGGAAATTTCCTTCAAGTGCATTGATACTGAAAATCCGCCTAAATTCTATGTTTCTTCCTGTCCTGCTCATGCTTCATATCCGATAGTTAAGATTGATATTACAAAGGCAAAAAAAGTTCCCTGCGGTTCTGTTGAAGATTGCAACAAACGTGTTATTAATCAGTACATCCATCCTGAAGTAATCAAGAGTTGTCAGCTTGCAATGGGACTTACCGAGCTTGAACCTGGTTCTAACTGGAATACAATGCCTTCGCATACCCACGACAGAAGAATGGAGGTTTATCTCTATCTTGATATGGGCGAAAATGACGCAGTATTTCATATGATGGGCGAGCCTAACGAAACAAGACATATTGTTATGCACAATGAAGAAGCCGTAATTTCACCAAGCTGGTCAATTCATAGCGGTGTTGGTACAAAAGCATATTCTTTCATTTGGGCAATGTGCGGCGAAAACCAAGAATTTACCGATATGGACTTTATCGAAACAAGAGAATTGAGGTAATAAAATGAATAATATGTTTGATTTAAGCGGCAAAGTTGCCCTTGTAACAGGTGCATCTTATGGTATTGGTTATGCTATTGCAAAGGGCTTGGCAACAGCAGGTGCAAAAATTGTTTTTAATGATATAAATGAAGAACTTGTAAATAAAGGTCTTGAAAATTATAAGGCAGACGGCATCGAAGCTAAGGGTTATGTTTGCGATGTTACAAATGAAAGTGCAGTTACTGAGTTAATTGCGAAAATTGAAGCAGAGGTAGGTATTGTTGATATACTTGTAAATAATGCAGGTATTATTAAAAGAATCCCGATGTGCGATATGTCTGCAGAAGATTTCAGAAAGGTTATCGACGTTGACTTAAATGCACCCTTTATCGTTTCAAAAGCAGTTATCCCTTCTATGATTAAAAAGGGCCACGGTAAAATCATTAACATCTGTTCAATGATGAGTGAATTAGGTCGAGAAACTGTTTCAGCTTACGCTGCAGCTAAGGGCGGACTTAAGATGTTAACCCGTAATATATGCTCAGAATACGGTGAATATAACATTCAGTGTAACGGTATTGGACCCGGATATATTGCAACACCTCAAACTGCGCCTTTACGCGAACCTCAGGCAGATGGCTCACGCCACCCATTCGATAGCTTTATTATTTCAAAAACCCCTGCGGCTCGTTGGGGCGACCCCGAAGACTTAGTAGGTCCTGCAGTATTCTTGGCGTCCGACGCTTCGAACTTTGTGAACGGTCACGTTTTATATGTTGATGGCGGTATTTTAGCTTACATAGGAAAACAACCGTAAAGCGTAAATACATAAAGATGCGAGTGGTTCAATGTTTGAAAATTGGTTAAATAAAAATGATGTAAAAAAATTTGACTATTCAGGAATTATTTACGAAAAGGCTTCTAACCGTGAATATTGGAATGAGAAATATTCTGAGATTTATATTAAAAATGCCGAAAAATATTTGGGTTATAATTGGCCGATTATAAGAGCTACAGATTATATAGCTTTTAAGAATGATGGTAATCGTGTAAAACAACAAATTCCACATGTCGCTAAAAGAAAAGCATTAATCGATTTATTTATTGGTGAAATAATAGAATATAAAGGTAGATTTATTCCTGATATTGTAGATGGAATTTATAATATTTGCGAAGAAACCTTTTGGGGAATTTCAGCTCACTACCAACATTCTGTTCATCCTAAACTTCCTCTTGGAGAGCATTATATTGATTTAAATGCTGCTGAAACAGGTTCCTTAATTTCAATAATACTATACATGTTGAGGGATGAACTTGATAATTACTGGTCCAACATAGTTGAGCGAATGGAATATGAATTGGATAATAGAATTATTAAGCCATACCTTAAATATAACGATTTCTGCTGGATGACGGGACCTCGTCAAAATAATTGGAACCCTTGGATTATATCAAATATTGCAACTGTGCTTTTCCTCTATCAAGAAAGAAACGAAGATTTCTTTAAAGTGATAGAAAAAATGCTTAATCAAATGCAGATAATATATAATACATATTATGCCGATGGTGGCTGCGATGAGGGAGCAAGTTATTGGCTCCATTCAGGTGTAACAATTATAGATTTTTGCCATAGCTTTTATGCAGCAACTAATGGGAAAATCAATTTTTTGTGCGACCAAAAGATAAAAAATATTGGTACGTATATTTTTAAAGCATATATAGGTAAAGGAATGTATGTTAATTTTGCTGATGGTAGCAATAGATTATCTAGCAGCTCGGATATTTATGCTTGTGGTAAATATATTGGCAGTCAAGAGCTTATGAGTTTATCCAAAGAAATATACGATATTAATGGTTTAAACACCAATGGCAGTTATATAAAAGAAACTTTACGGGATGTGCTCTTTTTTGATGAAATTAAAGAGCAACCAAATATTTCAACATTTGAAGAAACTATTTTGCCTGATATTGAAAATGCTTTTTTTAGATGTGATAAGTGGTATTGTGCGGCAAAGGGAGGAAATAACTATGAAGGGCATAACCATAATGATGTGGGTAGCTTTATAATTTATTATGACAATAAACCGTTATTAATCGACCCTGGAGTAGGGGTTTATACTAAAAAGACTTTTTCCCCTGAGCGTTACACTATTTGGACAATGCGTTCAGACTGGCACAATCTTCCAGTTTTAAATGGAAAGCTTCAAAGTGACGGGGCAGAGTTTAGGAGCGATAGGTTTTCTTTTGAAAATAAGGCCTGTGAAATAAGTTTTGCTAATGCTTATAAAGAGGACGCAAATGTTTCCAGTATAAAGAGAAAGTTAATGCTTACTAATTGTGGTGTTGAAATTAAAGACGATTTTCTCTTCAAACTACCATATAATACGGTGTCAGAACACTTTATTACGCCGTATGATGTTGAGATAACGGAAAATGGTGCCGTTATAAACAATGATTTTCTAATTTTTTCCAATACGAAAGCGAATGTATATGTAGAAGAACATATACTTGATGAGGATGATGCTCCAGTGAAGTTAAATTGGAAAAGTGATTCTATTAAAAGAATAATATTTGAATATGAATTTAAGGAAAAAGCAAGCGCATATTTTAAATTGATTAAATTAAAAGTCTAATTTATAGAGTTTGAAAGTAAGGTGCAGAGTGACTGTTCAATTATAATAAGAAGGAGGTAGTATATGAAATATATTCTTATTATGTAAATAAAGCCTTAGAAAAAGCTCGACTACAGTTAGAAAAAGTAATTATATTTAATTAACGATTTAATGAGTAAAAATATTTATAATGTATATTTTGTGGAGGTTAATTGTGTTTAAAATAGGATTATCGGGAAAAATGTTTGATTCGAGTAGCATTTGGGAATACTTAACTGCTGCAGTTGATTTGGGTTATGAAACGATAGAACTGAGAAGCACCCATATTCGACCAGATATGTCAGACGATGAAATAGAAAAAATCAAAGTTTTTTTAAAAAAGAACAAGATATCAGTTAACGCTATTTCTTGTTTTACAGGCAATTATGGGTTGCTTTCTGAGACGGAGGCGGAAAAAGCGTTTGAAATATTTAGAAAATATGTCAAATTAGCCGTTGCATTCAATGCACCTATGATTAATATGTGGGCAACATGGCAGTCTTCATTTGAAGCGGATGATACTGTATGGGAACGCACTGCTTGTTGGATGAAAAAATCTAGCGAATATGCAGATAAACATAAAAAAAAGATTATCATAGAAACGCATCACGGTACATTGTGTGATACTGCTGATAGCTGTCTCCGATTGTTGAAAATGATCGGTTGTGACAATGTTGGATTAACATTAGACCCTGTTAATTTATATCAAGCACAAGAAAATTATACAGAAAAAACCATTAATAAGTTAAAAAAACATATTTTAAATGTACATATTAAAGATATTATAGAACTTCAAACCGATAATAATCCTTATTGCTTTGAATATTGCAGCTATGTAAAACACTTACAAAATCTTACAACGGTTGTATGTTCTCCTAAAGAAAAATCACGCTATTTTGAACATCGGCTCATTGGAAACGGCGCGATAGATTGGCATGGTGTAATTAAAAGTTTGACCGATATTGGCTATACCGGTGCTCTAATTGTAGATAGTGTTGATGAAGGTAATAAATATATGCCAAGCGAATATAATCTAGCAAAGCGGTGTTTGGTGGATGTAAAAAATCTTTTATCATCACCTCGTACTAATTGCAATTGGCATAAAAAGTCTATAGATATGCCTGGATGGTATCATGTAGTGTCAACCCAAAAGGGTGATACTAAAGTTGCGGAAATGTTTCGTTTGAATTTAGAGAAGGGAAAGCAACATATCTTATCAAGCGGAAATTTGGAGATGAATGCTGTAGTAGTAAAGGGTGATATAAAAATAGATGGATGCGGAATGGTAGATATTTTATCACTTACAGATAGTTTCTATATTCCAGGCAACTCTACTGTTATGATTACAGCAGAAAGTGATTGTTCTGTGTATATCGGTGCTGCATTGTGTGAGGGGTATGGAAAACCTTTTATAAGAAAAATGGATAAAACACTACCCATTGGCGATATTCATCAGATTCATGGTGAAGGTTCAGGGAGCAGAGAAGTAATGTTTACACTTGCTCCAAAGGATGCCGCATCGAGGTTAATATGTGGTATAACCTGGAGCGGAGATGGTGCGTGGACAAGTTGGAAACCCCACCAACATGAAAAAGACTTAGAAGAAGTATATTGCTATTTTGATATGGATGGGTATGGGTTGCATTATAGTTACAACACTAATGAATGTTTTGGTGATTTAGAAACTTATCCTGTTAGAAATGGCAGTATGGTAATTGCACCGCATGGTTATCATCCTACTTGTGCAATACCAGGGAGCAGAAATGTATATTTATGGGTATTAGCCGCACATTCTCACGATAGTCGGAGTTATGAGTTGGCGGTTACCGATCCAAATTTATGAGGTGATATAATGTTTAATATAATTGATAAAAAAGTAATTATAACTGGAGCAGCTACTGGTCTTGGTTTTGGAATGGCAAAAGCTCTTTGTGAAGCGGGAGCACAAGTCTTTGTGATTGATATTAGTCCGAATATAGAACTTGCAGTAGAAGAATTAAGCAAAATTTCTTCAGCATACGGTGTAAGGGCTGACATATCTACCCATGAAGAACGTGTGAACGCATTTCGGATTGCTGTAGAAAAATTAGGTGGTATAGATGTATTTATTAACTGTGCCGGAATACAACGACGTCATAAAAGTGAGGAATTCCCTTTGGAAGATTGGCAAACTGTATTAGATATTAACCTTACGGCTACATTTGATTTTTGTCAGCTTGCTGGTAACGAAATGCTCAAACAGGAAAAAGGAAAAATAATAAATGTTGCTAGTATGCTTAGTTATTTTGGCGGATATACTGTACCTGCATATGCTGCAAGTAAGGGCGGTGTTGCCCAACTTACAAAAGCGTTATCAAATGAATGGGCTTCAAAGGGGATTAATGTAAATGCTATAGCACCTGGGTATATGGCTACCAGTATGAATCAAAAATTAATTGATGACCGAGAAAGAAATGAAAAAATATTAGCAAGAATTCCTATAGGAAGATGGGGAACGCCAGAAGATGTTGGAGGTTTGGCTGTCTTTTTAAGTTCGACAGCTTCTGATTACATTAGTGGCGCAATTATTCCAGTAGATGGTGGTTATCTTAGTTGTTAGGAGATGTAAAAATGTCAGAGATTGTAGATATAGCATATAAATTTGGCGCTGGTCGTTATTTTCAGGGAGAAGGTATACTTGAAAAATATTTAGGAAATGAACTTAAGAAAATTGGAAATAAAGCATACATTGTAGGTGGTCCAACGGCTTTATCTATTTCCTTAGAAAGAATTGAGAAAAGTTTAAATCAATCTGATATTCCCTTTATTGTAAAAGAATATAACGGATACTGCTCTTATACTTCCGCTGAAAAAGTCTTGTCAGAAATTAAATCCAATAATTGTGATGTAATTATTGGAGTAGGCGGCGGAAGGATAATGGACTTCTCAAAACTATGCGGGGAACAAGCTAATATACCAGTGGTAACAATTCCAACATCAATAGCTACTTGCGCAGCTTATACAACCTTGTCTGTGTTATATGATGATAACGGTAAGACAGTTGGGAATTTTTATTTGCGTAAAGAAGTAGCTGCTGTGTTTATTGATGCTGGAATTATGGTAACACAACCTGTTCGTTTAGTGGCAGCAGGGGTTATGGATGCTCTTGCAAAGTATATAGAAATTAAAAACGGTCACGCTGAAGTGAAAAGTGACAAGTTTGATATTGACCTTATGACTGCGGCTGTTTTAGCAGAACACACCTATAAACAAATATTGACATTATTACCATCTGCTCTTGCTGGTTTGCAACGTGGGGAGTATACTGATGATTTTCGCAAATTGATTTTTTTATGTGTTCCGACAACAGGAATTATCAGTGGTATTTCAAAAGGATTTGGACAATCTGCTATTGGCCATGAACTATATTATCAGTTGCGCACCAATTTTACTAAACAAGCGCTTAGTTATCTTCATGGTGAAGTTGTCGCTATTGGATTGTTGGCTCAACTTTACTATAATGAAACACCTGAAATGGTAGAGGTGTTCGCTACATATATGCGAGATATGGGAATGCCTACTACATTAAATGAAATAGGTGTTGAAGGAACAAATGATAATATAGACTTACTTTATAAAAATATGTGTGAAAGTCCTTTTGTGGAAAATAATGAACGTAAAAGAACATTATTCAAAGAAGCATTAGAACTGATAATAAAACCAAAAGGGTAAAATGTTATATCAATAATGTATAGGAATTAAATGGAGAACTACTATGAAAAGAGCAAAAATAATTGTGCTTTCAGGACAGTCAAATGCGGTTGGAGTTGGACATATCAAATATTTAAATAGAAACTTTTCGGATGCTAAAATAAATGAATATTTTAATGGTTATAAAAATATTAAGTTAAAATATTATTCGCATGACAAAAAAAGTGATTGTTTCACGATAACAACAACAAATTGTACTGAATTGAAAAAAGATACTCTTGGTCCAGAGGTTGGTATAGCTGAATATCTAAATGGCAAATTTCCTAACGAAGAATACTTTATTGTTAAATTTGCAATGGGTGGTGCAAGTTTGAGGCGGGACTTTTTGTCTCCATCAAGCGGAGGGTATTACAACATTATTGAATTTAAAAATGAATATAATGGTTTTCTCGATGCCTTTTTTACAAACAAACCTATAAAGTCGGGATGGTGCTACAATGGCCTTGTTAGTGCGCTAAATGATAGTATAGAATATCTGAAAGAAAATGGATATGCTCCGGAAATAATAGGATTTTGTTGGATGCAAGGCGAAAGTGATGCGGATACTTTAGAGCATGTTAATAATTATAAAATATATTTTGAAAATTTTATAAGTGATTTTAAAAATGAGTTTTCACAATATGTTAAAAAATGTGTGTTTGTTGATGCAGGTATTTCTGAAGTATGGAATTGCTATAAGGAAATGAATGCATTTAAGAAGGAACATGCCGACAAACACGATGATTTTATTTATGTCGATACAATTGAAAATGGTTTAACTACACAATATGAACCTGTTGAAGCACCAGACACCGCGCACTATGACAGTGGTTCGGTTATTAAACTTGGAAGATTATTTGCCAAAAACATAACTAATCATGACGAAATACAGTAGATATAGTAAATTAATAATAGTTTGTTCAAATGGTTAAATAGTTATAACGTAATTTCAGGTGATGATAGATGAAATGATTAAAATTTCAAATGCCGGTGGCAGTTATTTAGAAGAAAAAGGTTCAATTGACAGTTTTCAACATTTGAAGGAATTGGGATATACCGCAGTTGATTATAGATGTTTTTCAACTAATTGCACAACCGGTTTATATTTGTATGATGATAAGCGGTTTGAAGAGTTTTTACTAATGGAAAAAGCTACTGCCCAAAAAATAGGTATTGATATAGTTCAAGCACATGGCGTTTGGCCTTTTGATGATAGAATAGATGAACTTTATGATAAGAAGCGTGAAGCTATAATAAAATCAATGAAAGGTTTAGCAATTTTGGGGGTGGAATATTTAGTGCTTCACCCGTGCATGCCGGTTGGTTGGTCGGAAAGTCCGCATCATTATGAAGATGTACTTAGTAACATAGATTATATGCGTAGTTTATTGCCATATGCAAAGGAGTATGGAGTAAAGATAGCATTAGAGAATATGCCTGATAGAAGGGTTCCTTGTGGTACTGTTAAAGAACTTATAGACTGTATTGATGAAGTAGATGATGAGTTCTTCGTAGCATGTTTGGATACAGGGCATTGCAATATTTCTGAGGATGTTGGCGAGATGACAAGGAAATTATCTGATAGGTTAAAATGCTTGCATATTCATGACAACGACGGTAAAAAGGACCTTCATTGGATGCCATGTTGTGGCGGAACAATTAATTGGGACGATTTTATCCAAGCTCTTCGCGATATAGGATATAGGGGTTCGATGAGTTTAGAATGTTTCCCACCTTTAAAACTTCCGCCAAAGATAAATAAGGAATGTAATCAATGGCTAAAAAATGTAATTGAAGATATGGCAAAAAGAGTTAATGTGTCCTATTGAATGGCAAGACACCGCGCACTATCACTGTGGTTTGGTAATTAAATTTGGAAGATTATTTGCTAAAAATATAACTAACCATGTCGAATTTTAGGATGAAATTTTAGGATGAATATGTAACTATGAATAATTTAAAGCTGGATGGTAGAGAGTACTTATTGGAATTATCAAAAATGTATCCAAGTCGTTGCGCTGTAAACAGCGAAATTGTTAATTTAAAAGCAATTTTAAGTTTGCCCAAAGGCACAGAACATTTTTTGAGTGATCTACATGGTGAGCACGAAGCTTTTATGCACATTAGATGTAGTGCTTCAGGTGTAATACGAAAAAAAGTTGAATTGCTTTTTTCAGACACTCTTACTGTAAATGAATGTAATGAACTTGTAACACTAATATATTATCCAATTGAAAAATTAGATCAAGTTAGAGATGCTGTGGACGATTTGGGTGAATGGTACAAGAAAATTTTAATTCGATTATTAGATGTTTGTAGATTGGTTAGCAGTAAGTATACTCGTTCAAAAGTCCGTAAACATTTGAAAAAAGAGGCCAAGGACTATGATTATATTATTAACGAACTGTTGAACAATGATTATGATATTGATAATAAAGATGAATATTATGAAAACATTTACAAAAATATTATAACAATTGATTGTGCAGATGAAGTTATAGTTGCTGTTTGTCAAGTAATAAAAAGTTTAGTAATTGATCATATTCACATTGTAGGTGATATTTTTGATAGAGGCCCACGTTCAGATATTATTATAGATGAACTGATGAAAGAAAATTCATTAGATATTCAATGGGGAAATCACGATGTGTTATGGATGGGTGCGGCTGCAGGTTCAAGAGTTTGTATAGCTACTGTGCTAAATAATTCTATAGCATATAAAAATTTAGATGTAATTGAGATGGGTTATGGAATTTCGTTGCGACCGCTATTGCAATTTGCCGATGAGGTATATAAGGATTCGGATATTTCGATTTTTATGCCCAAAACTAACGAGGGAGGAGATGCTTTTGTTGGTGACGATGAAAGACTAATTGCACGAATGCGCAAAGCCATAAGTGTCATTCAATTTAAATTGGAAGGGCAAACAATACTTAGAAACCATAATTTTAATATGGATGACAGGCTACTTTTAGATAAGATTGATTTTGATAAAGGCACAGTTTTAATCAATGGAAAGAGTTACACTTTAAAGGATAAAGATTTTCCAACCATTCAAACTGAAACTCCCTATGAACTTACATCTGAAGAATTTAAAGTGATGGCGTATTTAAAAACTGCTTTTATGCGTTCTGAAAAGCTACAAAGGCATACTCGGTTCTTGTATGAAAAAGGCGAAATGTATACGGTGTTTAACCATAATTTGCTTTTTCATGGTTGTATTCCATTGGATGATAATGGTCGCTTTTTGAAACTTTCTGCAGCTGAAGGCAAATGTGGAAGGGAATTGATGAACTATTGTGACCGTGTTGCAAGACAGGGTTATTTTTCGAAGGAAGGAACAAAAATTAAAATTAGAGGTAAAGATTTTCTCTGGTTTTTGTGGTGTGGAAAGAACTCACCATTATGTGCCAGAACAAAAATAACTACATTTGAACGCTTATTAATTGAAGATGAATCTGTCTGGAATGAACCAAAAAATTATTATTATCGTTGTTGGAACGAAGAAAACATTGCGGAGTATATCTTAAAAGAATTTTCTTTAGGTGGTGTTGGTTCGCATATTATAAATGGCCATATCCCAGTGCGACAAAAAAAAGGTGAAACTCCTATAAAAGCAAATGGTAAGGTTATCGTTATAGATGGCGGATTCTGCAAGGCATATCATCATACGACTGGAATAGCGGGGTATACTTTGATTTACAATGCAAAAGGTATGTATATTTCTGCACATGAACTTTTTCCTGGTAAAAATGATGCAATTAAAAACAATGTTGATGTTTTATCGAATACAGTAGTATTTGAGCATTTTAACAAAACAATTCGTGTTGATGATACTGATATAGGCGTAAATATCCGGGGAAAAATAAATAGTTTATTGATGCTAAAGTCGGCATATGAAGAAGGAATTATTAAAGAAAAATTAATAAGTTAAGAGTATTGTATATGGAGTGATATAATGAAGTACTGTCTTGCAGTAGATATCGGTGCTTCAAGCGGAAGACATATTTTAGGCTATATTGATAGCGGTGTTTTAAACCTTGAAGAAATTTACCGTTTTGAAAATAACATAAAAGAAGAAAACGGTAATATTATATGGGATATAGCTCACCTTGTAGATGAAGTTAAGCAGGGTATAAAACAGTGTGGCGCAATCGGCAAAATTCCCGAGACGGTTGCTATTGATACTTGGGGTGTTGACTATCTTCTTTTAGATGAAAACAAAAAGGAAATATTACCCGCAGTAGCTTACAGAGATAGCCGTACAAACGGTATTCCTGAGGAAATTGATAAAATCATTCCTCGCGTAGAGCTTTACAAAAGAAACGGTATTCAACCAATTAATTTTAATACTATTTATCAGCTTTACTGTGATAAAAAGTCGGGCAAGTTAGAAAATGCTAAGCACTTTTTAATGATTCCTGAATATCTTTCGTTTAAGCTTACAGGTGTTTTAAGAAATGAATACACCAACGCTACAACAGGCGCACTTGTAAACGCCGAAACTAAACAGCGTGATGATGAATTACTCGAAATGCTTGGCATAAAGACTGAAATTTTTGAAGATTTATCCTTACCGGGAACAGTTGTAGGCGGATTTAGTGAAGAAATGAAGAAATTTGCAGGCTTTGATTCTACTGTTATTCTTTGTCCTTCGCACGATACGGCTTCGGCAGTTGCTGCTTGTCCTGTTGGGGATAACGGCGTTTACATATCATCAGGTACTTGGAGCCTTATCGGTACAGAAAATATGTATCCTGTGCTTTCAGAAGAAGCTATGAACGGCGGCTTTACTAACGAGGGCGGTATTAATTACCGTTACCGTTTCCTTGAAAATATTATGGGTATGTGGCTTTTCCAAAATATCAGACGCAATCTTGATAAAAAGTATACATACGATGAAATGATGAGTATGGCAATGGAAAGTGATTTTACAGAACAAATCAATCCTAATGCTAAGGAATTTGTAGCGCCTGAAAATATGATTGAAGCTATAAGAAAATATTTGGGCAAGCCTGAGCTCCCAATAGGCGATGTTTTAAATTCTGTTTATCACTCACTTGCTAATTCTTATAAAGAAGCGGTTGAAATTATTGAGCGCGTAAGCGGAAAGAAAATAGATTTAATCAATATTATCGGCGGTGGTAGTAAGGACCAATATCTTAACAAGCTTACTAAAGAGTATACAGGTAAAAAGGTTCTTGCAGGTCCTACTGAGGCTACCGCAACAGGTAACCTTATAGCGCAGTTAATGTATTTGGATAATACTTATACATTAGAAGCTGCTCGTGAAACAGTTAAAAAATCATTTGATATTTTGGAGGTATAAAATGAGTTACATAGATGCAAAAGCAAAATATGCAAAATTTGGTATTGATACAGATGCTGCAATTAAAAAATTAATGGGTGTACCTGTTGCGCTTCATTGCTGGCAGGGTGACGATGTTAGAGGTTTCGACCAAAAGAGCGACGGCCCATTAACCGGCGGTATTCAAACTACCGGTAATTACCCCGGCGCTGCAAGAACTCCCGAAGAATTAATGGCAGACCTTGATGTTGTTTTAAAGCTTTGCCCCGGCACTAAAAAGTTAAATCTTCACGCTTGCTATGCTATTTTTGACGAAGAAAACGGCGGTTGGGTAGACCGTGATAAAATCGAACCCAAGCACTTTAAGAAATGGGTAGATTTCTGTAAGGAAAGAGGTCTTGGTTGTGACTTTAACCCAACCTTCTTCTCTCATCCTATGTGCGACCCGTTAACCTTAGCAAGCCCTAACGAAGAAGTTAGAAAGTTCTGGATTGAACACGGCAAGGCTTGTATCAGAATTTCTCAGTACTTGGCAGAAGAGCTCGGTCAGGAATGTGTTATGAATATCTGGACAGGCGACGGCTTTAAGGATATCCCTGCTGACAGAATGGGTCCGCGTATGCGTTATAAGGATTCTATTGACCAAATTTTATCTGAACCGTTTGATTTCAAAAAGGTTAAGCCTTGCGTTGAATCAAAGGTGTTTGGTATCGGTGTAGAAGCTTATACCTGCGGTAGCGCAGAATTCTCACTTTCTTATGCTGCGGCTAACAGTGATAAGTGCATTCCGCTTATGGATAACGGTCACTATCATCCAACCGAAGTTGTTTCGGATAAGATTCCCGCTTTACTTACCTTCTTCCCCGAAATTGCACTTCACGTAACAAGACCTATTCGTTGGGATTCTGACCACGTTGTTCTTCTCGACGATGAAACAAAAGAAATCGCAAAAGAAATCGTTCGTTGCGGCGGTCTTGACGGTAGCGTTAAAATTGCGCTTGACTATTTTGATGCATCTATTAACAGAATTTCTGCTTGGACAGTTGGTTTCAGAAACCTTCAAAAAGCATTACTTATGGCATTACTTACGCCTAATGTTATGTTAAAATCATTACAGGACACTAACAATTGGACCGAGCTTATGGTATTACAGGAAGAACTTAAAACAATGCCTTTCGGTGATGTTTGGGAACAGTACTGCAAAGAATGTGACGCTCCTTGCGACGGTAAATGGTATCCCATAATTTCAAATTACGAAACCAGAGTTTTAGTTAATAGATAATAAAAATATATATTATTATGTTTTATACTTTATGTTTTCACCTTTGAGGGAGGCTACCAATCGGGTAGCCTCCCTCGTCTTATAATAATTTTATAAAAGGACTGATGTTTAGAAAATATAGTAGAAGTTTAATACAGCATATTTGATGCTGGAACAACAGTGAACTGCGAGTTTAAAAAGGGGACAATCAATGGGATAGTAGCCTTCGAGGTAAACTTTCTGAAGAGGGCTGATTACTACTGGGGAATAAGAAATATAAAATTTAATAGTTGTACTTATGATGTAGTTAATCAGATTCTCTTCATAATTGTTCAATTCAGCGTCAAGCTTAGAACTGCCTATGCAGTGTCGAAGTTTGGCGTTTTTTGTTGCGTGAATAATTTAGTTCGATGTCGCGGACCTCCTTTAAATCTTTGAATTTATTCGAAATAGATTTAAAGGAGAAAATAAAATGTCGACAGAATATTATGAAGGTAAAAAATTAAAAAATAAGGATGTCAAGAGAGTATACATACGAAAACGAAAAAAGTATGTGGCATTGTCGTTTGATGAGTTTAATGCAAGAAAGAAAAATACATACTTATATTCAAAAAAGAAATTTATCGTTGTGCAAGGTAATCTTTTAGAAGTTACTGCCAAGGTATACGGCGAGCATTACGCCGAAAAAGAACATTCCAACTATTTAAAACGAATAGCCAAAAATTCAACTACTTTTTCATTGGATGGTTTAGAACATCAAGATATTATTTCTGATTCTGCTTTAATTACCGATGAGTTGGAAATGGATGTTGAGAAAAAGTTGACATTGGATAAATTAAGAGAGGGGATAGACAAGCTATCAGATAAAGAAAAGCTGATTATAGAAAAAATATATTTCGAAGGCTTAAGTGAACGAAAATTAGCGGAAATTTTAAATATTCCGCAAACAACTATTAATTATCAAAAACTGAAAATTTTAAATAAATTGAAAGATTTTATGGATAATTAAAAAATTTTTTCGTTCAAAACTCAGTTTTAGTCCTTATAAGAAGTGTAAGGACTAATTCTGTAGGTCCTGCTTGAACCTTCACAACTTCATAATTCAGCATAGCCATTACATTCCTTCTGTTGTCGGTAAAAACCGATAAGCCACATTAGAAGAGCAAATGCTCACCACTTTAACGATAAGGAGGCAATCTTTATCGAAGGCGATGACAGGCAGAGGGTATAATGATACACCTGTTCAGTCACAGGCCGAGCGTTGAAGCGTAGCAGAGCGTGAGCCGTCGCAGCCAATGAGAGCAGTCCGTGAGAACCACGGTTGGTGAGATTCCAGTGAGGTCAAATGCATGACCGGTGGCGTTGTTCCTTTATCTGAGGGTGTGGAGCACAAATTCAGATACTATCGAATCTATCGATTGATAATTTAAATTTAAAAAAGCGGTCATTTGTGTTGACACAGATGACCGCTTTTACCCAACAAAATTGAAAGAGATAAAACGGTGTAAAAGATTTTTTGCATCGTTTTATCTTTTTCAGTAAAAAATCGAAAGGAGGTTTTAGAGTGAAAAAAGTATGGTTGTTTTCTAGAATGAGTACATTTACAGGAAATGAAAATCTGAAAAATTTGATGGATAAATGTAGAGAAGAAGCTTTTAAAAAAGGGTATACCGTTGTAGATGAAACTATAGTAATCGGAAGCAGCGATTTGGCAAAAGCGGCGGTTAAGGATATTATCGAGCATAATTCTCAAGATAACGGTGCCGAAGCAATATTTTCTATTAACGGTAATTCCTTATCCAGAGATTTAAAAACAGCTCAGGAAATTTATGAATACATAACATCAAACGGTCTTATGTTTGAAACAGCACACGATGACTCGGTGTTGTTGGACAAGAATACCCCTGTAGGCGCAGTATTTAATCTTTTAGCAACAGGACAAAAACAGCTTCCTGCTGACTTCCCGTTTGAAGACCAAGAAGAAGGTCTTGAGCCCGACGAACATGATATATGTGGGAGCATTAATTCGCAATCAATGTAAAAGTTTAATATGTTTATTTAGTCTTAATTTCAATAAAGGAAATTGAGACTTTTTTTATTTTGTATAAAGAAGGTGATTCCAATGTGGTAAAAGCTCTCTGCTTATATTTATGGGCAGAGCATATAAGTAATTTTATTCTTTTAAATCTATTAAATAAAATCAAGGAAAGAGGTACACTCTAATGAAAAAGTTTTTTAACAAAGTAAACCGTAAGGTTAACAATGCAATCATCTCAGCACAATGTGCTATCGAAAATCGTAAGGCTGAAGGTTATGTAGATACAGGTGTTAAGGTACTTATTGCCGTAGTTCTCGGCGCATTGGTATTAACACTTCTCTACGCTCTTCTCAAGACAACAGTTATGAGCAACGTTACCACAAAGGTATCCGAGCTCTTCAACTACGCTGGCGGTACAGTTTAATCTGACCGTCTTTTATTTTGGAGGTAAATTAATATGAAAAAGTTTTTTAAGAAAATGAACCGCAAGGTTGACAGTGCGTTAATCAACGCAAAGTGTGCCCTCGAATGCCGTAAAGGTGAGGGTTATGTAGATACAGGCGTTAAAGTACTTATCGCTGTAGTTCTCGGTGCTCTCGTATTGAGCCTCTTATATGCGCTCATTAACGATACTGTATTGCCGAAGGTAACCGAAAAGGTTAACAGCATCTTTACTTACACAGCGTAAGAAACAATTTAATATTTATAGCGGCGATGGGGTTGTACCTGTCGCCGCTATTTTTGAAGGTGGCAATTATGGATTCAAACGTATGGTCTATTTTCCCTAAAATAATTTTCAATACCCATAGTACATTTAGTTTGATTTTATCATGGCTAATATTTATAAGTATAGTGATATTAGTGTCTTGCCTTATCGGTAAATTTGCCGTTAGGAAATGGAAAGGACATAAAGTTAAAACAGTTTTAGGTTTTGTCCTTATATCTACAAGTATAGCAATAGCTTTACTTTGTTTTTTTGGATTGTCGGTGAGAACTATCAAAGGGGTAATCTTCTCCCATATTCTTTTAATTGCATCATATAGCGATATTAAAACCCGCGAGTGTGATGATTATTTATCTGTAATGATACTTCTTACCGCTTTTATTGGAATAGAGCTTACTGCTGTTCCAAGTATGTTTATAGCAGCAATGTTTACTGCAGGAATGTTCCTGTTAGTAGTATTAACCGTATCAGACGGTATAGGCGGAGCAGATATTAAAATCGCTTCTGCATCGGTTTTCTTGTTGGGATTCCAAAGAGGAATTATCGGTCTTATTGCGGGTTTATTACTTGCAATAATATTTAATTTAGCAAAATCGAAAAAAACGGGATTTCCAATGGTCCCTTATCTTACAGCCGCATTTATTCCGGCATTCTTTTTATAGGAGGATTTTTTAATTATGAAAAACAGAACCGTGCTTGGTCTTATATGTATTATATTAGCGGTAGCAACCGTATTTTTAGTTTCACCAATAGTTAATAGAATGACAAACGGTGAAACAACTGTACTGCGTTTAGCAGAAGATGTCAAACAAGGCAGTAAAATCACCGCAAAGCAAATAGAATCCGTAGAGGTTAAAGCCTCAACAGTACCTAAAGATATTCTTGAAAACAAAAAGGATATTGTTGGTAAATATGCCGCATCAGATTTATATGCGGGAGATTATTTTTCAAAATCAAAACTTTCAGGCGAAGCAAACACCGCAGATGATGTATTTTCAGGTCTTGATGGTACAAAGGTAGCAGTAAGCTTTACAATAGATTCCTTCGCTGCAGGTCTTTCCGGTAAGTTATATAACGGAGATATTATAAGCATCTTAATAAACGACAAATCTAAAGACAATGAAAAAGCATTTATTCCGCCCGAACTTAAATATGTAAAGGTTATTACCACTACAACAGATAACGGTATAGATAAAGATGCCTTAAAAGAAAATGAAGATGGTAGTACAGATTCTCCGTCAACAATTACAGTGCTTGTAAATACAACCCAAGCAAAACTTATTGCAAAATATGAAAGTGAAGCCACTATGCAGGCGGCATTAGTTTATCACGGTAAAAAGGATAAAGCGCAACAGTTTATTGACAAACAGGATGAATTCTTTAAAGGAGGATCATAATATGTCTAAATTAATTGCAGTTTGCGGTTCTCCGTCAAGCGGTAAAACTACAGCGGGGTTAAAAATAGCGCAGGAGATTTATTGGAGTGCCAAATGTCCTGTACTATTTATTTCTCCCGATACTAATACCCCGACCCTTTCATATTTATTTCCAAGAACCAAGGATACAGATTTGTTTTCATTAAGTGTTGCTTTGGATAAAACAACAATCACGAGTGATTATATTATGAAACAAATAGTGACAGTAAATTCAATGAAGGATTTTGGATTCTTAGGGCTTAAAGCAGGGGAGAATAAATATAGTTATGCAAGACCTACTGAAGATAAAATAAAGGAATTTTTCACTTCTTGTAGGAATATTGCACCTATTGTATTTGTCGATTGCTCTTCAAATTTTGATGATTTGGTATCAGATATAGCTATGCATGATGCAGATATGAATATTCAACTCATTTCATCGGATTTAAGAAGTATGGGTTACTATTCTGCTTACAACGAAAGATATAACACTATTACAAATAAGTGCATTAAAATAATTAACCTTATGGATAATGACATTTTTTTGCCTATCAAGGAAGTAGAGGCACATTTTAACGGTATTGACTTTATTTTGCCATATAGCCGTGACTTAAAGCAACAAGCTATAACAGGAGCCTTGAGTGATAGAATAAAAGACGTCATATATAAATCTGTTTGCCAAGATATTGCAAAGAAGGTGTTGGATAGATGAATGACATAGTGGAGTTCTTGAAAACTTTAGATAAAACACAAAAGTATATATCTGAAAATTATTCGGCAGTTCTTAATAATAAAGACAAATTACCACAGTTAAAAGCTTACATAGAAAAATATCTTTTGGATACAGGGATTGTAATTGAAGGAATGTCAAACGATTTGTTGGCAAATAAATTATATCGAGAAATGGCTCAATACTCTTTCCTTACAAGTTATCTTGGTAGAATAAATGTTGAAGAAATTAATATTAACGGTTGGGATGATGTTACTATTACATATACTGATGGCAGAATAGAGAAAGCAGACGAACGTTTTTATTCTCCGCAGCATGCTATTGATATAGTAAAAAGATTACTTCACCATTCAGGTATGATAATAGATAACGCTACACCAATGAGCCAAGGTCATCTGCCCGGCAACACACGTATAACTGCCCTTAAAGCGCCTCTTGTAGATAAGGATAGAGGTATAAGCGTTTCAATTCGTTTATTGCATCCGTCTAAGGTTACAAGAGAACAGATCGTCAAGAATGAAAATGCAACTGAGCGAATGATAGACTTTCTTTGTATGTGTTTAAGATATGGGGCTTCCTTTCTTGTTGCAGGTGCGACTTCAAGCGGTAAAACAACCTTGCTTAATGCACTTTTATCTTCTGTGCCTAATGAAAAAAGAATATTTACTATTGAATCTGGCACACGTGAGCTGTCTCTCGTAAAAATTGAAGACGGAAAGATTGTAAACAATGTGGTTCATACCCTGTCCCGTCCATCAGACAACGATTCTTATGATATAACTCAAGATGACCTTGTTGTAGCATCACTGCGATTTAATCCCGATATTGTTGTAGTCGGCGAGATTCGTGACAGTGAGGCACATTCTGCAGTCGAAGCATCCCTTACAGGACATACTGTTATATCTACTATCCACGCTTCGGCAGCCGATGCCGCGCATACAAGACTTGCTTTGCTTTGTCAAAAGAAATTTCCTATAGATTTCAATACTTCCCTTATGCAAGCGGCTCAAGCTTTTCCAATAGTTGTGTTTGAGCATAAATTAGAAGATAACAGCAGAAAGATAATGGATATATCTGAATGTGTGGTTAATGAAAACGGCATGCGAGAATACAAGACACTATTTAGATATAACATTACCGAAAACAACCTTCTTGATGGTAAATATATCATTAAAGGACATTTCGAACAACCGAATATAATGAGCAATAATTTAAAGAAAAGACTTATGCAGTTTGGTGTACCACAAGAAGTCCTGGAAACTTTTTTAAAAACCGAAAATGAAAGCGCATTTAAGTCATAGAAGGAGATGATTTTGTTTGATTTATTCCATTCTCGCATCTATGTTAATTATTTCAGCGGTTATCTTATTCTTGGATTTAACACCTGAAAGAGTAACAGATGATTTATTAACTCTTATAACCCCGAAGGACAGTATGCAAGAACGTGCTAGAAATTTGCGAGGTAACAAGAAAAAACATAGATTGTATACCGCTTTAATAAAATTTCAAAATGCTCTTATAGCAACAGGTAAATCAAAACAATTTACACTTGTTTGCTTTGCTTCTATATTCCTATTCGGCGCAGGTATTATATTTGCAATAATTATAGACAACCTGTATTTAGCACCCGTAATAGCGATTGCGTTCGGGCTTATTCCGTTTATTTATTCATCTAATACCATTGCTACATATGAAAAGCATTTGAAACAGGAAATGGAAACCACCCTTTCGGTAATTACTAATTCGTATATAAGAAACGATAACATTATTACTGCTATAGAAGAAAATTTGCAGTATATAAAACCGCCTTTAAAGAATGCTTTTCAGTCCTTTATAGGCGATGCCACTATGATATCATCAGATATAAAATTAGCACTTAATAATCTTAAAAGTAAGGTCCAAGACGATATATTTAAAGAATGGGTCGATGTCTTGATTCAATGTCAGGATAACAGAACCTTAAGCGATACATTACTTATGGTGGTTGCAAAGCTTACCGATGTACGTGTAGTAAATAATCAGCTTAAAACAATGCTTACAAATGCTCGGAATGAATACTGGACTATGGTATTTTTAGTTATAGGCAACGTGCCGTTATTGTACTTTTTAAATAGGGATTGGTTTCATACCTTAATGTTTACTTCGCCCGGTAAAATAGTGTTAAGTATTTGCGGTGCAGTAATTCTTATTACTGCTTTTTTAATGCTCAAGTTCACAAAACCTATATCATACAAAAGGTAGGTGTAGCTCATGATACAAATAATAGCAGGTATTCTTGTGGGTATTGGAGTCATGTATATACTCTTAGATATTTACAAAATACCGTATTTAAAAACCTCTAAGGCAGTAAAGATGCTATCCGAAAATCAAAGAGAAAAGAAATCCACCCTCGATATTTGGCTTGGCGGAATAGCAACATCGCTTGCTAAGGTTATTAAAATTAATGAATATAAACGAGCAGAGCTTGAAAACGATTTAAAGACTGCTAAAATAGACATTTCTCCCGAACAGTATAGAGCAAACGCAATAGTAAAAGCATTGGTACTTGGCATATTCGCTATACCGATGCTTTTAATTTTTCCTTTGCTTTCCCCTGTAATTATTATAGCTGCCGTTATTGTATATGACAGTGAAAATAAAAAAGCGGGTAAAAAGATTAAAGAAAAAAGGCAAATAATTGAATATGAATTGCCGAGGTTTGTAGCTACTGTTGAAAAAACATTAAAGCATAGCCGCGACGTCCTTTATATGATAGAATACTACGCTCAAAATGCGGGTGAATTATTTAAAGAAGAACTTAATATTACTGCAGCAGATATGCATTCATCCAACTATGAAACTGCAATTACACGGTTAGAAAGTAGAATAGGAACGCCTATGATGTCTGATGTATGCAGAGGCTTAATAGGTATTCTTCGAGGTGATGATATGGCACTGTATTGGTCTTCTCTTTCTCTTAAATTTGCTGACGTACATAGACAAGAATTAAAGCAACGAGCTCAAAAGGTTCCAAAGCGTGTAAAAAGATTGTCGGTAGCTTTGCTTGTGTGTTTTATGCTTATCTACGTCGTGGTTATAGTTTATCAAATTTTCAGTTCTATGAGTTTGTTGTTCAGTTAAGGAGGAAAGAAAATGATTAAAAAATTACTTTCTTCTAAAAAAGGTGAAGGATATATTGACATATGCGTTAATGTTATAGTTTTTGTGATGCTTTTAGTTATTGTTATAAATATATTCTCGTTTATTGCTATAAAAGCAGAATTAGCTCAGGTTGCTGATGAGTTAATAATGATGGCTACTCATACAGGAAGGTTCGGTATTGAATTCTATGAATTAGACGGCAAATTATTGGAAGATCATTTTTATTACTATTTGCGTGTTGGGGCCGATGAATATGTTACAGAGGATGATAAAGTACAGTTAGGACACGAAATGTGGGTTGAACCGCGTGTTGAAACAACATTAAAAGGCTTAGGTATGTTTGAGATACCTATTACCATAAAAGTAAAACGCTATGGCTTGTCCGAGGTGTATTGGAAATGAGAAACAAAAAAGCTGAAGGCTATATCGGCACTTCGATAATGATATTCATTTTTTGTATTGCAATAGCACTATTTATCTCATTCGTAACGACTGTAAATATTATTCATATATCTAAGCAAAACACGATAAAAGTAATAGATTCATACGTCACGTTAAAATCTATAGAAGAATATGAATCGCTAAGGGTTGGCGAAGATTATACCGATCAGTTAGATAATGAAGCTTTTAAAGAACAGTTTCGTAAATATAACAATTTAACACAAAATGGCGATATGCTTATAGCGAGGAATGACGCCGGCAAAGAAATATATCGAATAACCGACCTTGAGTTATCTTTTATAGAAGAAAAAACACTCAAACTACAAGTACACTATGTAATAACAGTACATATCACATTTGGTGAGTTTAGTATTTATGAGGCGAATGTCCCTATAACAATTAAATCTAAATATGTTAATAAATTCAATTAGGAGGCTTTTATGAAGAAAAAATATATAACAATAATTGTTTTAATAATTTTGATAATATCTGTAGCAGTGACGTCTTTCTTTATTTTTAATAAAGATGAACCGATAAAAGATCCGCAAAACAGTACCGTTTCGTCTTATACTTCTTCTGAAATAAAAATAGAAGAAATCGAAAGCACTGAAAGTAAAAGCGAAAGTGAAACGCCGTCAGAAGAAATGCAAATGGAGTTTATTTCCCCTGACGAAACTGAAGCGGACAGAATATTAGAGGAAAAAAGAAAAAAATACGATTCTAGCGAAAGCAAAGAGACTACGACCTTTGAGGAAGGTAAAAAAGAATTAGAAGAAACCGCTTCAAACTATCTTAAAGAACATAACATAGATGTTAAAACTGCAGGAGAAACCGGAGAAAAATGTGTTCACTGCGGTTCAAAGATTTGGGACCCTGATAAGTATGGAGAATTTATCCCCGGCATGCCTGAAAACTATAATAACAGTGGATATTGTTTAGGTGCATGCACATTAATTTTAGAATAGGTGATTTTTTTGAAAACAAAAAGTTATAAGTATTTTGTTGTTTTATTTTTAATAGGGATACTCTTTACCATTTTCTCATTTTCCGTGAGCGCAGTTGAATTAGGATATAGCGGAAGCTCTACAACAAATAGCACCGGAGCTTCTGCATCAACTTCGGGATACACGATTTCTTATGATATAGCAACAAGCAATATTTGCGGATATAGATTTAGTTTAGTAAACTCAAACGGTTTGCCGAAAAGCGGGACAAAAGTAATTAATGTATATTTAACTGACATTACAATTGGTAGCACTGCATATTCTTCTGGTCAACGTTTTATTGTATCAAGCGGTGTTGTTGCTAATAAAAAGCAATTAGCAAACGGAACAAGGGTAAGCAGTACAACCACTGTACAAGGTTGTGATTATAGTTCCGGTTCTATGGGATTTTACTCTGCACTCCCTCAGGCTCCGTCATCAATTGGGTCATGGATACAATCTACAGCTAACGGCTATCAAAACATTCAAAGGATATATTATTACTGCGGTTCGAATATATTAAATGCAACACAAAGTGATTATATTCTAATAGAACCAATATTTTGGGTTAAATTAGCTAACGTTAGGACAGCAAGCACCACTACAGAACTCGCTATTTACGGGGCTGCAGTTTCCGGTGGCGATCAGTATAATGGTGCTAATGGTAATTTATCAAGTGGAAATAGCAGCACATTATGGAATATATGTAATTATGTTAATAGGGAATTTCCAAATTCGCTATATGTATCTTCAAATACTGATGTTTACTCTGCTGTATCTATTATTACATCAGGAAGATATACATATAAACAGATAATCACAAATGGTTATGGCTGTTCAGTACTTACAGTAAGAAATGTTGTACCGATAAAAAAAGTATATATTGCATATCATCCCAACGGAGGAACTACGAATACAGCACTGAATGAATACGGTTGGGTTATGCAAAACGGAACTGTGTATTTTCACAGTATACTTTATGGAAATTCCTCCGACCCGTATAATGCCTCCTCATTTGCTTTGAGTCGGACTGGTTATACTTTTGTTGGATGGAAAGTCCACTCTACGGGTAAAATCCTAAATGAAGATACTATTTATGACAGTACAGTATTTGCACATTATTCAGACCCTAATAAAACTACTGCAAACACTAATGAAGTATATTGTTATTTATATGCTGAGTGGAAGCCAAATACATATACAAGTACCATTGCTCATTGGGCGGTTGGCTTTAACGGTGAAGGCACTAACGATAAAGGCACTTCATTTCAACTTTCTCAAACAAATTATACTAAAACTTATGGAGAAACATATACCCTTAGTACGTCATCGGCGTGTACAATTCCAAACGGTTTTAGAATAGCATCATACTATGGTACCAGTTCAATATCCGGAAAATGGACAGCTTATCCTTTTGGGACAAGTATAACTCAAAGCAATTCGAGTGTTTGGATTGAATACATTTATGAACCTGAGCCCTATGTGATATCTTATGATTTGGATGGCGGAACGAATGATGCTAACAATCCGAACAGTTATAACGTTTTATACGGTTTAACACTAAATAATCCGACAAAAGAAAATACAAAATTCTTGGGTTGGGAATTAGAAATATACAAGAACATATCCCTTACATCTTCAACAAGTAGTTGGAATTTCAAGCCCATTTTATATGATATTCAGCCCGGAACTGAATACAATGTTTATATTAATAAAGCGGAGCTTACCGCTGGCAGTGCTACACAGTTCACAACTTTTATTTATGATTTTACTACTTCTACAATTCTCTCAGAAAAGGTTATGAATTTTGGAAATCGTGTAGATTATTCTATTACTTGTCCTAATACGGCAGATGCATCACACGACATACGATTAATAATCTATGCGGGAATTGGCGGTCAGACAAGCGGTAACTCCGCTAAATACAGTGATATGTTAATTCGATATGTAACCAATGGTATTAATGTTGGCTGTAATGCCAGTTTTTCGAGTGCGGATGATTTATATAGTAAGTTATCAATGAGAATAACAGGTGATGTAGTATTTACAGCTAAATGGGAAGAAAACGGAGAACCTGAAATGGTGATAGTTCCTATTGAGCCAAATGTTTATTACACTGAGAACACAGAGGTTTATACAAGTTTTTGGGTTGTGAATGCAACTAATAAAGATTATGTCCCGCTGCATGATTTAAAAATGCATTTTAGTGTTTATGATACAAATGGTCAAATGATTACCGAACAAACAGAAGGATTTGTGCTGCCCGGAAGTGAAAAAAATCTTGTTTCATTCAGGTGGTTTGTCCCAAATGGATATGCAAATCAAAATCTCATAGTAAAGTCTCACATTATTGACGGAGAAAATCACTATGGACATCAAGAAAAAAGTTATTTAGTAACGGATTATCCGGTATTTAATCCGCCTAATGCAAGGTATCAAAGTAAGGCACCTGAAAGCTTTGTATATCCCGAAGAACCGAGCGAATATGGTTTAAGCGCAAAATGGTGGGAATGGAAATACGAAAATGGAGGTTTTGAAAAGAAGCAGTATGGCATCGCAAACTCATTTAGCGATTTTGAGATAACTGCACCAAAATCGCCATCAGCATATTTAGAGTATGATGTGTTTTACATTAAATCGGGTTATGGATTTGAATGTACATTTTCACCGAATCTTGCAGTACCGAGAGGTTGCGAAGCTGATTCTGTAAACAAGTGTACTGAACAACAACTTGTTTATGCTTCTTTCCCCGAATACGGTCATATATACGGAATTAATAATTGCAGAAGTTTCGAATTAGTATCAGACAAATTTCAGTTTAAAGAAGCAGACGGTATGGGAAGACAGCATTTTATACCGTTATACTTTCCTGATGAAAGATATGTTATTCAAATAGCGTTATGTAATGCTTGGACACCTGCAGGATGTATGTACAACTATTTTAATTACGCAATTCAAGTTAACGGTAATATGTATGAGGATTGGTATATAGGAAGAAAGTAAGTGTGTAAAAACGAATAGTGACCGTGATGGGTTGTTTTGAAATTTTTTGAGGTGTGATATGGAAAACGTCAAAAAAACATTATATAAGGATGCACGATTGTATTGGGAAATCGGTTTGCTAAAGTTAATGCTTAAAAGAAAAATTATAAGTGAAAAGGAGTATGAGGGAATAAAAGAAATAATAGAAAAAGATAATATGTAGAAAATTGTGTCTAAACTCTTAATATTACTTCTTTTCGCTGGATATGTTTGAACTTCTGAATATAATGTTGTTTACCGAAAGGTAATAATTATTGAAAGGAGTTAAACTATGAAGAAAATCAATGCGAAAGGAGGTAATTCGTATGCTGCAAACAGCCGAAAAAACAGTTACAACAATTATGCCTTCGGGGTTATTATTACCGCCCGAAGAAAGAAAAATTAGGATTGCGCCGTACTGCCGTGTATCTACTGATTCTGAGGAACAAGAACATTCCTTCTCCGCACAGCTTCAACATTATACGGAATTAGTTAAAACTAAACCGGACTGGGAACTTGTGGATATATATGCAGATGAAGGTATAAGCGGTAGGGGAACAGGAAAAAGACAGGAATTTAACCGTCTGATAAACGACTGCAAAAAGGGGAGAATTGACAGAGTAATAACTAAGTCTGTATCCCGATTTGCACGAAATACAGTGGATTGTCTTCAAAATGTTCGATTGCTCGCATCTTACGGTGTATCGGTGTATTTTGAAAAAGAAGATATAGATACATCAAAGATGTCCAACGAGATACTTCTTGCAATTTCCGGAATGCAGGCTCAACAGGAATCAATATCACACGGAAACAATATGCGTTGGAGTATTGAAAAGCGAATGCAAAAAGGTGAATTCATTGGGACATATGCGGCATACGGTTTTACCCTTGTTGATTGTGCGACTGCAACTATAGATGAATCGCAGGCTAAAGTTGTACGATGGATGAGAGATTTATACCTATCAGGATGGGGATTTCAAAGAATTGCGAATTATTTCAATGAAATCGGAATTAAACGTCCTAACGGAAAAAAGTGGGATGGAAAGGCAGTAAAGTACATTCTTACTAATGAGAGGAATGTAGGGGATGCATTATTACAAAAAAATATTACCACTAATGAATACCCTCCGCGAAGAATGAGAAATGACGGCTCACAGAGACAGTATTATGTTGAAAATTGCTTGCCAGCTATTTTTTCAAGGGAAGATAGACAGGCAATTCTTGATTTATTAGACAGTAGAAAAAAAGGACCGTATAACAGCGGGGGACACAAGTTGTCCAAGTTGTTATATTGCAATGAGTGTGGTCATACTTTCAGAAGAATGGTTCGCAAGAATGAAGTGGTTTGGATTTGCAACTATTACAGTTCAAGGAACGGATGTGAAAGCAACATAGTTGTTAACGAGGATGATACTCTTAAAATGATTATTAATGTGGTCAATAAACTATATCTTAACCGTGAAAGCTTAATAGTTCCTGTTATTCAAAAGTTTGAACAAATGAAAAGCAAAATTAATGGCACTGAAATGAAGATAAAAGCGGTAGACATTGAAATTGCAAAGCTTTGCAAACAAATCCATGTTCTTAATGAGCTTATAAATAACGGTATTCTTGATACCGAGGATTTTTATTCACAAAAAAATGAAATTGCTTCAAGGCTAAATGATTTGAGAAATAAGAGGAGAGCATATCTTAACGAAAAAAATAATGATGAGATTTTAAGCTACCTTTATAATCTAAACGATGAATTAGAATCCATGAATGGCACATTGACAGATTTCGATGAAGATATTATAAGAGCAATTGTAAAAAAAGCAAAAGTAACATCATCAACTGAAATAAAAATCGAATTACACTGTGGCTTGGTACTCACCGAACATCTACCTTATTATCATTCAGTAAGGAGGTGTAGTGCATGAAATTCGGATATCAAATAATTGGCGGTAAAAATGTCGTTAATGTTTCGCAGGCAGAAATTATAAATAAGTCTATGTTAGATTATTTAAATGGAACTTCACTTATGAAAAAGGCAGAAGAACTAACTGCAAAAGGTATAGAGTATGCACCCGGTAAAAGTCAATGGAATAAAAATAGGGTGCGAAGAATGATTACGGATACCAATTATCTTGGTAATGAGAACTTCCCTAAAATTGTTGAAAAAGATTTATTTGATAGGGTGCTGAGTGTTATTGATTCGCGAAACAATCAAAAAAACACTAATAGAGATGAAATATTCTCATCGTCGCTAATACCTATTAGATGTGCGAACTGTGGTACAAAAACTTATCGTAAGTACGAGTCCAATTATAAAATTCCAAAGGTTTTTCACATATGCGAAAATCCAGAGTGTAATAAAAGATATGTCATATACGATATAGATTTCAGAAGGGCAGTACGTGAGGCGTTAAGTGAAACCGATGAAAAAATTAAGTCATCATCAAATGAAATATCACGCGAAATTTATAGGTTGAACAATGAAATAGAGCGTGACCTACAATCTATTGAAATTGATGAAAATATTCTTAAAAATAAAATATTTGAATGTGCAGCATTGCAATACAGTCAGTTCACAATACCAAAAGAGAGCATAGATTACAGTCAGATGAATCTATGCTCTCTTGATTTTAACCGAGAGGTAAAGCGCAGAATCAAAACGATATACCTCAAAAGTAATGATGAAATTTGGTTGCATATGACCGACGGTCAGATTGTGTTAAAGGAAGTGTTGAATGATGAATGCAGTAGTTGAACAATCTCAAAAAACTGTAAGAGTAATTGAACCTATAAAACCTGTTGAAATAGAGAAATCACACAAAAGATTACGAACTGCCGCTTATTGCAGAGTATCTACTGATTCGGACGAGCAAGAATTGAGCTTTGATGCGCAGGTTGAAGCTTATACCGATATGATAATGAAGAATCCCGAGTGGACATTAGTTGATATATTTGCTGATGAAGGCATATCCGGTACACAGACAAAAAACCGAAAAGATTTTCTGAGGATGATGCGGATGTGTAGACAGGGTAAAATAGACCAAATAATCACTAAGTCAGTATCACGATTCGCACGTAATACTGTGGACAGTTTGGAATATGTCAGAGAACTGAAAAGTCTTGGCGTGTCGGTGATATTTGAGAAAGAGCGAATTGATACTCGTTATTTAAGCAATGAAATATTTCTGAGCATTCACTGTATATTCGCACAATCGGAATCGGAGTCACTTGGAGAAAATGTAAGATGGGGTAAGCAACAAAGTGCTAAAAAAGGTAATGTTTATATCAATTATAAAACAACCATGGGCTTTGATAAAGGTCCTGACGGTAATCCTGTAATAAATGAAAAAGATGCCGAAGTAATCAATTTTATGGGTGACTGCTTGCTTGACGGAGATAGCTTTAATACAATTAAGTACAAGCTTGAAGAAAGGGGAATACTTACGCCTAAAGGCAATAAAGTGTGGACTACAACAACAATAAAATCCATCTTAAAAAATGTTAAGTATAAGGGTGATGCGTTACTGTGCAAAACATATGTAGCAGATACGCTCACAAAAAAGAAGGTTAAGAATACTGACAGACCTCAATACTATGTAAGCAATTGTTTACCTCAAATAATGTCCCCCGAAAAATTTGACAGAATACAATTGGAAATTGCACGACGGAGTAGTATGAGCAGCAAAAAAGATAAGAGGTGTACAACCAATCTTGGTAGATATTCAAGCAAATATGCTCTAACGGAAATACTCGTATGTGGAAAATGCGGAAGCTCATATCGTAGGTCGATTTGGACTAAAAAAGATAAAAAGAAATATGTATGGCGATGTATTAGTCGAATGGATTATGGTTTAAAATACTGTCCCGATGCTCCGACAATAGAGGAACATCTTATTCATGACGCAATAGTTAAAGCAATAACCGAAGTAGTTAATGAAGATTGTTATTTGTCGGGTGTTAAAAGCCTTAAAATGCATATCGAAAAATACTACGGAACGGTAGAGGAAAACAGTGTAATTGATGATGAAATTAGGCTGAAAGAACTAGTGCAAAAGGTTATGTCTATGACGGCGGAAATGAATGCCGACAGTGATGAGTTTGTAAAACTATCTCAAGAAATTGCTGAAACCAAACAAACGATTAATCTAAAAAATCAAAATCAGATTCAAGCAAGCTCAAACGAACGTAGAATGCATGAACTCATAAACACGGTCGATGTAATGAAAAATTCTGTAATAGAGTATGATGATAAAATTACCCGAAAGTTAATTGACTGTATTAAAGTGATGTCCAAGAATGAGTTGCTGATTATATTCAAGGGCGGTATAGAAAAGACAATAATGATTGGAGAATAATTATGATATATGTAGTGAGTGATATTCGTTGCGAAAGAAAAAAGTTTGATGTGATAATGCGAAAAATCAAACTGAAGCCCGAGGACAGATTATATGTCATCGGGGATGTAATCGATAGAGGTAAAGATGGTATCAAAATTTTGCTTGACCTTATGAAGATGAACAACGCCATCGTATTGCTGTGTGACCTTGAAATTATGCTACTAAAACTTATAAATCCGACTGTTGAATATATGGCACGATGCTGATGGAATCGACTTAGATTACATGCGCGGATATTAGTATACAAACTTATATATCTAAGACTCGACGATAATAATAAATTTAATTGAAAAGTCCTTTTAAAAAAGGACTTTTTGTGCTATAAAAAGAATATAGAATAAATTATCAAAAAATTTTCGCAGGTTCAATTCTACGTCAAAAATGGCTTAGAGGTTCGAATTCGGGCGTCCCCGCCAAAATTCTCTTTACAGTGGTAAAGAGAATTTTTTATTAAAAAAGTATAATATTTTGGAGATGAAAGAGTTGGACTATTTATTTGTAATAGCAATTTTCGCAGGAGCTATTCTTGCACTTGTTTTTGCGGTTGTTACAGCAGGCAAAGTAATGCGTTATTCTGAAGGTTCAGATTTGATGATGAAAATTTCCTTATCGATTAGAAAAGGTGCCAACGCATATCTTAAGCGCCAGTATAAAATTGTGTTAATCTTTTTTGGCGTGATGTTTGTTGTACTTAGCATAATGGCTTTTTTGAAGTTTCTTACGCCTTATGTGCCGTTTGCATTTGTTACCGGCGGTTTTTTCTCGGCTTTGTCTGGTTTTATTGGAATGAAAATTGCCACTTATGCTAATGTCAGGACGGCAAACGCTTGCCAAAACAGCTTAAACAGTGGCCTTAGAGTTGCTTTTTCTGCCGGAAGTGTTATGGGTTTGTCTGTTGTAGGACTGGGATTATTGGATATAGCAGTATGGTTTTTTCTGTTACGCTTTGTGTTTAACCTTGATAGCGAAGCAATCACAAGCGCTATGTTAACCTTTGGTATGGGCGCTTCCTCCATGGCACTTTTTGCTAGAGTCGGCGGTGGTGTATTCACAAAAGCAGCTGATGTGGGCGCCGACCTTGTGGGTAAGGTTGAAGCGGGTATTCCTGAGGATGACCCTCGTAATCCTGCTGTTATTGCAGATAATGTCGGTGATAATGTTGGCGATGTTGCCGGTATGGGCGCTGACCTTTACGAGTCTTATGTTGGTTCAATTATTTCTGCCGCTGCGTTGGGCGTTGCAGCTCTTCACTCAATAGAAGCGTTGGCACTACCGATGCTGTTGTCTGCTATCGGTGTTGTTTGTTCTATACTTGGTACCTTCCTTGTAAGAACAAAAGAAGACGCTTCTCAAAAACAACTTCTCGGCGCGCTGTCGCGCGGCACAAATTTCTCGGCTATCCTTATTGCTATAGTATCTTTACCAGTCGTATATTTTGTTTTGGGCAAGGATCATTGGAGTGTGTATTTTGCGATTCTTGCAGGTCTAGTAGCAGGTGTGCTAATTGGTCAGGCAACAGAATATTTTACATCCGACTGTTATAAACCCACCAAAAATCTTGCAGCTTCCTCTGAAACGGGCACAGCAACTGTAATTATTAGTGGTTTGTCTGTTGGTATGCTTTCTACATTTTTCCCGATTATAATAATAGCTGCGTGTGTGCTTGTTGCATACTTTGTGGTAGGTGGCGGAAATGATGCATCTATGGGACTTTACGGCATATCTCTAGCTGCAGTGGGTATGCTATCTACACTTGGTATTACACTTGCTACAGATGCTTACGGTCCGGTTGCAGATAATGCAGGCGGTATCGCTCAAATGGCAGGATTAGATGAAAAGGTTAGAGAAAGAACCGATGCGCTTGATTCTCTTGGTAACACAACCGCAGCAACCGGTAAAGGTTTTGCCATTGGCTCTGCAGCGCTTACAGCGTTGGCACTGATAGCCTCTTATATTGATAAGGTAAAAAATATTGAGGGCGGTGCTGAAAAAATTGCCAACCTTAATATTACAAACCCCACCGTTTTGGTTGGTTTGTTTATTGGCGCATGCTTGCCGTTTGTGTTTGCGGCTCTTACAATGAATTCGGTTGGCCGTGCAGCACAGAGTGTTGTTATTGAAGTTCGCAGGCAGTTTAGAGAAATTAAAGGTCTTATAGATGGTAAAGCAGAGGCAGATTATGCAAGCTGTGTTGACCTATGTACAAAGGCAAGCCTTCGTGAAATGGTGCTTCCCACAGTTGTTGCAGTAATTGTACCGATTGTTGTTGGCATAGTACTTGGTAGCACAGGCGTTGTTGGTATGCTTGCGGGTGCTACTGCTTCCGGATTTTTGATGGCCATATTTATGTCAAATTCGGGCGGCGCTTGGGATAATGCTAAAAAATACATAGAAAGCGGCACATATGGCGGCAAAGGCTCAGAAAATCATAAGGCGACTGTAGTAGGCGATACAGTTGGTGATCCTTTTAAGGATACAGCAGGTCCGGCGATAAACATTCTTATCAAATTACTTTCGATGGTTTCAATTGTGTTTGCTGCTTTGGTAACTTATTGTTCGATTTTATAATTCTTGCGACTTTGGTTTTATGGCGCATTTAATTCGTGCCACTAAGTTCAAACTTCCCAAAAAGAAAACACTTCCTTTTGGGAAGTGTTTCTTTTTGTGTTTGTGTCCGCAGGACACAACATCGTTTGACCGCTTGCGGTCAACATCATTTTTTGCAAAGCAAAAACATCATTCCGCTT
>JAZNFF010000025.1:0-3867 GCA_045588995.1 Acutalibacteraceae bacterium | reverse complement strand
TGGGCTTTATGCAAAAAATATAATTATAAAACGGAAGTTTTAATTCTCTGACAGCTAATATCTTTACATACGCCTCATTAATTCGGTATTTAAATTTCCTTCTGCTTTGAGCGTTTCTATCATCACGCATACTGTAAAGGGTATCTTGGATATTCATTCCCCTATACCCTGCGGCGTACATTTTTATCCAAAGATGATAATCCTCTACCCTCAAAAATTTTTTATCAACAGAATAACCGCCAACCGCATCATACGCCGCTTTTTTCACCATTGCGGCCGCGTGACAAAACTGGGTTTCCTTAAGAAAATCTCTTTTTTGAGGTTCCGATTTCACATGGGTTTTGCCCCAAACCCCACCTTCATCAAAAAAGTTCATATCTGAACTTAAAATAGCGATATCGGGGTGCTTTTCAAAAAACTCTAGCTGTTTTTCAAAACGGGTGAGGTCACATATATCATCCCCATCCATTCTGGCTATAAATTCACCGTCGGCATATTCAAGGCAATGATTAAGGGTAAAATTAAGTCCCATATTTTTTTCATTTTTTATAAGCTTAATTTTTTCGGGATATTTATTTTTATATGCCAGGGCGACTTCATATGTAGCATCAGAAGACCCATCATCACACATTATAAGTTCGAAATCTTTATAGGTTTGATTTATTATGCAATCGATTGCTTCGCCTAAAGTTTCGGCGCAGTTATAAATTCCCATAATTACCGAAATTTTCAAAGTTTCACTTCCTCTAACTATACCGACAATAAATTCAAAAGTTCCTTTGCAACACTTTTAACGGTATATTTTTGAGCCAATTTATATCCTTCTTGACCGAATTCATCCATAAGTTCTCTTTTTTCAAAAAGCATGCCTATTCTATCGGCCATATCTTCTGAGCTATCCGGGGATACCAAATATCCGTTTATACCATCTTTTATAAGTTCATTATGTCCTCGATTATATGTAGCAACCACAGCTTTTTCGCAAAGCAGCGCTTCAATAATATTAAGAGGCATTCCCTCTCTTCTGCTGCAGGAAACCACCAAATCTACGCAAGGTACTATATTTTCAAGATCGGTACGATATCCCAAGAGTTTAACCGTATCTTTTAAATTTAATTTTTTAATTTCAGTCAATAATTCGTTTTCATTGGGTCCGTTTCCCGCCAAAAGAATCTTAAGATTCGGAATTTTATCGGTCAACAAGGCGGCGGCGCCCAAAAGCTCTATCTGATTTTTATTTTTATTAAGTTCTCCTGTGCAGAGAATTGAAAAATCATCAGAATCCAAACCGATTTTTGCCCTTAATTCTTTTTTAGTATCATCATCTACCGAATGATATCTTTCATCATTAACGCCGATACCGTGAATATGGCGCACATCGGTTTTAAATTTATCTTTGGCAAGTTGAAAATCTTCTTCGTTGATAGTAATAACCATATCGCAAAGACGGGAAAATATTTTTTCAATGGGGTAAAATACCGCCCAATTTTTCTTCGCGGCACCCCTATAGAAATGAAAGCCGTGGGCGATATAGATAACCTTAGTTCCTTCCTTACGGGGTTTTCTTGCCGCCAGGCGTGTTAAGATACTTCCCATAGGAGTATTACATACTATCAAATCATATTTATTTTCGGATATTAACTTTTTAAGTTCTTTATATGCCTTTATATTTCTCTTGCTCTTTGGAGAACGCTCAAAAGGAATATCGAAATATTCATCGGTGAATTTTAATTGCAAACCGTTCTTTTCGGCAAGATTGTCCCTTGCCGAAACGTGAACACAAACACCTTCATTTTGCAGCATCTCCAGATACGGCAGATGAAATTGACATATATGACTTGCAACCGTAGCAACATATAAAACTTTTTTCACTTAAATTTCCTCTTTGTTCAGTTAATTTTTAGAACGGCAAAAATGTATTTATATTAAAATATGTTTTTTCGCATAATTCTCTAAATTTTGTTTCATTAAGATTAACGATGGTTATACCAGTATTATATATACCCTCATTCATTTTTTTAATCAAATCATTATGCAAAATATCTTTGCGGCGTTTTGTTAAATCCACCGATAACATCATTTCAAGTAATTTACGATTGTTATATGGAATTGTAATATCGTAAGAATACTTGTGTTCCGATGTAATAACCAACCCGCCCCAAGAACCATATCTTATTTCCCAAAGGAAGAGGTCGCTCCAATCAAAATTATAAACATGATTCTCAAAATTGGTTTTTTCTATATAATTTTTAAAAATTTCATCAGTTTCGTGTAGTAAAGTACGATCATTTAGAAATATTTTATACATAGATGAGCATCTTCGTGGTGAAATGTTTTTTGGCATTTTTTTCTTTCCAAACTTTTTATAATAATTCGCTCTGGCAATTTCGGAAACCCACGATTTCACCTCAACATCAAAATCTGTTGTGTTATCAAAATATATTCTTTTACAAACATCATTTGTGTTATTTACATCAACATAATCGTTGTTATACCGCAAAATTTCTTTTATATCTTCAAAATCTCCATACTCTTTCGGATCTGTTTCGATGTGATATATGTGATGGTCAACCCCTATTGAATTACATATTTTATGTGCCGCTTCTGCGTCTACCTGCTCCGCTTTAGACGATATATAACTGTAACAAAAAAACTTTTCATACATATTATTGGCGGCAGCCAAAGTTGTTTTACTATCCATACCCCCCGTCAAAGATAATGCCGGTTTTTCCCATTTATCTTTTATTAACCGCATAGAATTTTTGAATATTTCCGTTATTTTTTCTATTTGCTTTTCATATTCGCATTCACTAGTAATTTTGGTTATGAAACGATTGGGATAAAATCTTTTGATATTCGCTTTTAATTTAACACAATCTATTTCCACAATATTGTTGGGAATAATACGGTAGACATCATCATATGGGGAAATGTCACCCGGAAGAAATCCACCGTAAAGCGAATAAAACCTATATGATAAAAGTTTATTCACATAGTTGGATACCGGAAGATCGAAAATTTCTCTAAATAATACGGTATGCGAGGCGATGGTTACACAGCCGTCTATGATGCCATAATATCCACTCATCATACCGGCGCAGTCTAAAAGCATACTAATACTTTTATCGGAAATTTTTCCCATTATATACAGACCGGTTATCGAATTTATATACTCTAATTCCGCATTCCCGCCAGCTTTTTCTGCATCAATCCACTCTTTTAAAATATTAATTTCTTTTATTGTATTAGAATACGGATTATATGCATGCCCGATTAGAAAAAATGTTTTACCTTTGTCTTGCATATAATATAACGACTGTCTTGGATGCACTAAAAATGAAAAACCCATAATATCCGTTTTTTTCCAATTGTCGCAGTACGACGGCAGAATTTTATTTGTATTTTTACTGATTATTAAAAAACCTTTTTCACACAATTTATCAAATTTATCATGGATTTCTAACTGTTTAAAACTTTTTCTTTGATACATACTTCCACCTTATCGTTCGAATTATTGAATATTGTTATTTAAACCTAACCCTCAAATACAAGGACATTATACGCGCAATTATACTTATAAATTATACCATATATAAATACAATAATCAAGCGGTAATGCAATTTCGATAATTTTATTTTTGTATATTCGTATATTGTGGTAAAATTGTACAAATTTTTATGACAAAATTATGAACTAAAATACCGCGGAAAATTTATTTATTTTTTCTTGACTTTATACGGTTTTTAAAGTAAAATAGACCTTGCGTTAGGTTAATAACGTATGCGGGTGTGGCGGAATTGGCAGACGCACTAGCCTTAGGAGCTAGCGCCTCGGCGTGCAGGTTCAAGTCCTGTCACCCGCACCAA
>JAZNFF010000024.1:0-3338 GCA_045588995.1 Acutalibacteraceae bacterium | reverse complement strand
AACAATACAATGATTTGCCCTTTTTGCAAATTTGAACAACCTATTGGGAGAAAAGTGTGTTGGCATTGTGGAGCGGATTTTGAAAATAATAATCAATTATCCATTACACATAAATGGCTTTGCGATGGCTGTAAAAAAATGAGAACGCAAACTCCCTGCGAACATTGCGGAAAAGAATAATCAAATAAAGTATAAATCTCCTCGATTAACAAATAATAGTATCACGATTTGAAATTAAAGGAGAATTTATATATGAAAGCAACAGGTATTGTACGTCGTATAGACGATTTAGGCAGGGTTGTTATTCCGAAAGAGATTCGCCGCACGCTCAAGATAAGGGAGGGCGACCCACTTGAAATATTTACCGAGGCATCGGGGGAAGTTGTATTTAAAAAGTATTCGCCGATGGGAGAGCTGGCGGAGTTTGCGGGGGGCGTTGCCGAGTCAATTTCAGGAGAAGTTAATTTTCCCGTTATTATTTGCGACCGCGACCACTGTATTGCGGCGGCGGGAATCTCCAAAAAAGAGGTTTTGGGCAGAAGCGTGACGCCATTATTAGAGGATATTATGGAAAACCGCAAGTGTTATTTCAGTAAGGATAAAACCTCCCCTGCTCTTGAGGGGCTTGATAAGGATTTATTCGTGGCCTGTCCCATAATGGCGGCGGGGGATGTGAGCGGCGCGGTGGTATTGCTCAGCGGTGAAGGCCAAGGCGCTGCCACCGAAACCGAAATTAAGGTGGTTTCGGTTGCCGCAAGATTTTTAGGCACACAAACAATGTAAATACCGGCGGCGCCGTTATTTACAAGTTATAAGTTAATAGTTATGAATTTGGCTTTCGCCAAATGTTATGATATTTGCTTCACAAATAGTTAATGTGGCGGCTCTGCCGACCAAGATAAATTGTGCCTTTGGCACACCAAAACTTTACCGCAAGGTAAATCATAACGCGGCAAGGTCGCTCATAACTCATAACTTGCCGAAGGCAATCATAACTTAAAAAGCAGAGCTTTTTAGCTCTGCTTTCTTTTTTCTTCGAAAAATCTTGTAATTAAATTCTTGCACTCATCTTCTAAAATTCCGCCGTAAATTTCAGGTTTTGAGCCGAGGGGCAGATTCGTAAGATTAGTTACGCTATCCATACACCCTGCCTTAAGGTCATAGGCACCGAAAACAACGGTGGAAATTCGGGCGTTTATAATTGCTCCCGCGCACATAACGCAGGGCTCCAAGGTAACATAGAGTTCGCATCCATCAAGCCGCCAATCTCCGAGGGCTCTTGCGGCATCCTCTATAGCGACGCACTCGGCATGTGCCACGGGATTCTGCTTAAACTCTCTTTGATTATACCCTTCGCCGACTATTTTATTATTTTTAACCACAACGGCTCCAACGGGAACTTCGCCCAGATATCTTGCTTTTTTTGCGAGCTCAATGGCTCTTTTCATAAATTCACTATTCATACGCTTAAAGTTCCAATAAAAACAGACACGCTTCGCCTACAAAGAGTACGATAGCAATTATTATAGCGGGTGTTTTGAAAAACCACGCAAGTTTCTCCTTAAGAGTTGCCTTGCTATTTTCGTTTTCGGGTGTTTCTTCTACTAAATCATATTCTTCCTTGCCTTTTTTGGAAAGCAGACCTACGCCGATAACCGCCGCCAACATACAAAGCGCCAAAAATGCAGTATAAATGGTATTGGCCACATCCTCGCCTATAATATCCCCCGCATAATCCATCACTACGGATACGAAATTATTTACGCCGTGGATAAGAATTGAAATCCAGAGGGACCCTGTTTTAATTCTTATAACGCCGAGGACCAGACCCACAAGAAAAGCAAATGGAATCTGAACAAAATTACCGTGAATAAGGCCGAAAATTGCAGATGAAATAATGAGGGCGAAAACCGTTCCGCACTTCTTTTCTGCAATACCGAACATAATTCCTCGGCAACCGAATTCTTCCATCAAAGCGGGAACGATGGCGGTGGAAATAACGGCAAGCAAAAATCCGAAAATACCTTCTGCATTTTCGCTTTCGGGCAGATTATACTCAAAGCCCATATTTTCAAAAATCGTTGCCGCTTTTGAAACGGCTATCTGGGCAAATGCGCAAAAGCCAAGTCCGAAAAGAAAATAAGGCAGTTTTGTTCCCTCGCGGCTTTTAGTCAGTGGCACAAGTTCTGCAAGTTTATATTTATTCACCTTTGCGGCAATTAAAAACGGCAGGGTAAACATACAAATTGTCATAACAATCTGCATTAAATTATTTACGGCAGGGTCGGATAAAATGCCTTCTAAATTTACGCCAAAGGCGGCGGCAAATCCGATAACAAAGCCATAAATCAAACTATACCCCATAACAAGCGCCCAAATAATTATAGCGGTAATGCCTATAATTTTTCCGCAACTTCTCGCCTTTTCATATTCATCATAGGTTTCTTCGGTAACGCCGCGAGGCAAAGGTTTATAATAGCGGAATTCCCTTTGATGATTACGAATATTCTCAAGTATCTTTTCTACTTCTTCCTTGGAATATTCTTTCTCCTCTGCAAAGGGCTGCGCCCCGCCAAAATCATCTTCTGACGGGGTGGTTTTTTCGTTTATTTGATTTTCTTCCGTTTCTTGAAGGGGCTCTTCTTTTAAAACCTCTTCTCTCAAATCATCATTGGTCATTTATAATTTCCTTTATTCCACTTAATGCCTCCCTTGCCTAAAGGGAGACTCCCTACAGTGTAGGGAGATGTCACGAAGTGACAGAGGGTACGGGCTCCTGTCAGGAGGTGGCAAAACCAAGGGTTTTGACGGTGGGATTTTATAAAGATTTCTCAATTTCGAAGGGTAGGGGCAGGTTAACAACCCCTTATTCCTCACCTACACATTATTCTTCGGTTTCTACCGCTTCTTCCTCTGATATGCCCTCATCTTCTTCGATGATTTCGGGCTCTACGGCACCTGCATCCGCATCTGCGGCTTCGGGGGTATCGTTTACCTCTGCCTCATCGTGCTCGGCTATGGCAACCGAAAGAATCTTTTCGCCTTCGGCAACCCTCATTATTCTGACACCCTTTGCGGGACGGGAGAACTCGGAAATTGCGCCTGCGAAGATACGGATAATAATACCGTTGGATGCTATCATAATAACATCATCATTGTCGGTAACGGGAATTGTAGCGGCAACGGCGCCGTATTTCTCTGTGCGGTAATTAGTAATGCCCTTACCGCCACGGGACTGCAGACGGTAATCGCTTATGGGACTTATTCTTCCGTAGCCCGTTTCGGTTACGGTGAGAAGTCGGGTATCGGCGTTACAGATAGCCATATCCACAACGCTA
>JAZNFF010000023.1:0-2373 GCA_045588995.1 Acutalibacteraceae bacterium | reverse complement strand
CTTGCTGAGATTTATTAATAATCTTCGCAACTTGCGATTGTGTTAAATCATTGTCCTCACGTAGAGCCCTCATCCGTTCTCTATAATCCATAAAAACATCTCCTCTTTACAAGCACATCATACAATACTCACAATTTGAGTATTGACAATTACTCATAAATTGAGTATCATTGATTCAAAAATAAATCAAACGGCTCTTATGAAAGATATATAAAAATAAGTACCGAGACAAAAATTAAAGGTGTATATAATGTTTTAATTTTATATCCGACAGGTTTATCGAAATTGGCTTTTGAGTTTAGCCAATAAAATCTTCGAGCAATATACCTTGCACTACCTAAAACAAAATGATATAATTTAATCAGTAAATCTTAACTATACGGTGGTTATATAATGAAAAGTAGACCCATTTTAAAATCAATAAACCCAAGTTTCAAAAGAATTTCCGCTCTTATTTTATCAATCTTATTGTTGGTTTTGGCTGTGGGTTGCAAAGAAAAATCAGAAACAGAATCAAAAAACGATACTGCCGCAACTACCAATACCCAGTTTGATGTCAGCGATGATGATGGCGCAATTGACCCTGAAAACACTGAAAATTCACAGGATGACGGTGCCAAGGTAAGTTTTGAAGAAATCAAAGCCAAAAAAGGAATGCAAAATGGTATTGATGTTTCAAAATGGCAGGGTAAAATTGATTGGCAAAAGGTAAAAGAGGCGGGTATAGATTTCGCAATTATACGCATTGGTTACCGCGGTGAAAACGGTAAACTCTACCGTGACGGCAATGCAGATTATAACATCCAACAAGCGCAGAAATCAGGAGTGCTTGTAGGCATTTACTTCTTTTCTACCGCCGTTAATAAAAATGAAGCTGTCGAGGAGGCGGAATGGACGGTTTCTGCCATAAAGGGTTATCAGATATCTTATCCCGTAGTTTATGACTGTGAAGGATTTAAAAAGAACGATAGTCGTATGTATAACCTCTCAGCAGAGCAGAGAACGCAAAATGCACTTAGTTTCTTAGATACGATAGCTAAATCGGGATATGAAGGTATGTTCTACGGCTCAAAATCCGACCTTACCGACAGCATGGCATTTGATATATCTAAAATCGAAAACAAGTATAAAATATGGGTAGCTCAATATAAAAATCCGCCCTACCCTCAAAGTCAAATTCCCGATTATAACGGCAAATATGATATGTGGCAATATACCAATAAGGGCACGGTTTCAGGAATTGAAAGTAACTGCGATATGATTGTATCATATTTTGAAAAATCCTTAGAGGAACCCAAAGATACTAATGCCCAAATCGAGACCGCAAAACCACCTAAAACTCAAGAAGAACTTTTATATACAGATGTTTACGAAGACGTAACTGCGAAAGATACGGTAAATTTAAGAAGTGGCGCAGGTACTAATTTCGATATTGTTTCCGTATTGAAAAACGGCACCGTAATTAAGAGGACGGGCATTGGTAAAAACGGTTGGTCACGGCTTGATTTGAACGGACAAACCGTTTACGCAATAACCAGTTATCTCACCAGTGATTTAACTATAAAACCTAAGCCGCAAGAGGATATAGTCGACGGAAACACCTTTACCCCACAAAACGACAATGTAACGGCCAAGCAAGAAGTTAATTTACGCCTTTCCCCTACCACATCGGGACAAATTGCGGGAATGCTTAAAAACGGAACTGTACTCACGCGCACCGCTATAAGCAATAAGGGCTGGTCGCGGCTAATATACGAAGGACAGACGGTTTACGCTATAACCAGTTATCTTACAACCGACCTTTCATACAAACCGCCCGTTGATGACGGAATAAAAACCGAGTTCCAAGCGGTAAATGAACAGGTCACGGCAAAAAGCGAAACAAATCTGCGCACGCTGCCGTCTGTAACGGATTCTCAGGTAGTTTATACCCTCAAAAACGGGGAGTATATAACCCGTACGGGAATCAGCGCAAACGGTTGGTCGCGCCTTGATTATAATGGTCAAACCGTGTATGCGGTATCAAGCTATCTAACAAACTAATATAATTAAAGAGGCGATATTATGAAAAAAGAAAAAAGATTTAAAAAGGTTTATTCCCAAGGCGGATTAACGGCGACCGAAATTTTAGTTGATAAAGAAACGGGTGTGAATTATATATTTTACCAAAGCGGTTATGCCGGCGGTCTTACTCCCCTTCTTGATAGTCACGGTAATGTTGTTGTAACACCAATAATTGAAGAATAATTGCAAACTCAACCAACGGTGTGTGTATTTTTTGTTTTTTCTCTGCTAAAATACTATTGCAGTAACGCAAAAGGAGAAAATTATGGACCAAGTAAAAATCGGAAAATTTATTGCCGAATGCAGAAA
>JAZNFF010000022.1:0-3184 GCA_045588995.1 Acutalibacteraceae bacterium | reverse complement strand
ATGGGGCTTGTTGCCACCATAGGAAAAGGCGGAAGAAGTAAAGAGGTAATCGAGGCCATCAAGGAAAACGGAGCCCTTTACCTTTGCGCCATCGGCGGCGCGGGGGCACTTGCCGCCACCTGCATAACAGATTGCAAGGTAATCGCATTCGGGGAACTTGGCTGCGAATCGGTAAAAGAGCTTACTTTAAAAAACTTCCCCTTAATAGTTGGAATAGACAGTTTGGGTAATACCATATTTAAAAGATAGAATAATAAAGTTAAACGGCAGGGATTTCCCTGCCGTTTGTTTATTTTTCAACAACTAACAGAACACCTTCAGAACCTAGTCTGTTTTTCGGTTCATTTAGTAAACCTAATTCTATGCATTTATCAATTACGCAACTTACAATGGAAGCGCTTGCCGCCATATTATAAGTTCTGTATTCATCTAATAAGTGCTTTTGAATATGTTCCTTTATATGATTTGATACCTCTAATGCCAATTCTTCACAACAAGGCGCAAGTAACGGATATAACTCATCAAGGCACTTGAAGAAACCGTCACTGTTTTTATTATCCACAATTATTATTGCCGGTTCTAAAAGCGAATCGTTTTTACGGAGCAAACCGATCTCGATTCCTTTAGCCGCAAGTTCTTTTTGTTCTTCAGTTAGTGATTTGATAGGAAGTCCACCTATTGATTTGAGCAAAAGAGATATAACTTTATCATGTGTGAGATTATATCCTACTCTATAAAGAGCATCTTTTTTAGGTCCGTAAATGTTTCTCAAATCAACAAAGGAATACCCACAAAAATCTCTGGCATTATTACTATCGCAACCATATCCATATGGGATTTTTGGCTCATCATATTTTCGTGCGATCGCACCACATGTAAATTTTCTACCTGATGTGGATATGGCTTCTTTAACATCAGAAAAATAAACCTTGCCCATAATATTTTCGGTTTCCCTAACAAAACCCCAAGTAGCGTTGGTAATCAGCACCCATAATAGTTGTTTAATGTCTTTTGGCTTATTAACAAAAGGAAGTTCCAATAATTTGGTCTCATTATCCTTCAAATATTTCTGAAGGGTCTCACAAAACTTATCCGTATACTTCTCGTAAAGCTTTGAAACCTCAATCCTATCCTGTTCATCAACAATAATGATATTTGAGATGTATTTGTCACCCTGTTTACGAAGTGTCCCGAAAGTTCCGTTTATACCGTGTAGCTGGATATCTAATTCCTCTTCTACATATATCATTGGAACACATAATTCTTCCGAAAGTTCTTTGGCACTTTTAGCAGTATCTTTACAAGCATAAATTAGATTTTGCGAGAATGTTCTGGATGCAACCGAAGCCGGACTATTGCCCGTCACAGAGCCCGAGCCCATAAAATCCATTGTGATTGGCTTTAAAGATAAATTTCTTTCGTTCATACTTTCAACCTCTTTTCTGACTGTATTGCGTGCGGAAAACAAACGTTGTTTTACGGTTGTTTCGTTGATGTCGAGTTTTAATGCAATATCCTTAACTTTCATTTCGTCAAGGTAATACAGCACCATAACCTCTCGGTATGCTTTTGACAGAAAAGAAATCTCTGCAAAGATTTTCTTTATATGTTCCTGCTCTGTAGCTTCTTCAATAAAGCTATCAATTTCATTTTCCTTTGCCGCCAATAACAAATCGCAATTTTCGATGCTTATAGTCTGACGCAGTCGATTTCGCTTTTCAGAGTAATCGGCATACACTCTGCGTGCGATTGCCCAGACAAAAGCATAAAAGTTTTCTATACTTTCCTGATTATGTACGGCAGATATTACAGCGAGAATTATGTCCGAACATAAATCCTCTGCTTCATATGAAGTGTTGCATCTTCGGTATGAGAATTGATAGATTTTATCGAGGAACTCTTTGTCACCGATAAGTTTTAATATTTCGTTTGTTTTCATTTTGCACCTTTGCTTCAATCATGATTGTTACGCCTATATGGTCGGCAAAATTAGAGGTTGGTTAGGTGAATTTATAAAATATTTTCCAATCTTTTTTTAATATTTATAAAATCTTGATTATCTTTTAAAAATTCAAAGCATTTGTCACCAAGATTATATAACAATTGTTCTTTACATGTTTTATCCGTATTGGTAAGTACATTTTGGGGATTCCAAGTTATCTGGTTAAAAAACAAAGATTTATATTTCTGCTCACCTAAAGACATAGCGTTATCGCAAGTTTTTGCATGTTTTTCCGCAAGTAATAAATATTCAAAAACTTTATCAGTGAGATTTTTTTCACAATAAAACCTTGCGATTATAAAATGATACAAATAAAGTTGACCATTATACAAGAATTCTTTTTCATCGTTACCAAACATAATTTGATTAATCTGTATGGCGGTTTCAAGAATTTTGATTCGTTCATCTACTGTAAATTCTTGTCTTAAATCACTTTCCCAAACCATTAAATAAAGGATGCTTGAACAAAAGTGAATCATAAATCTTAAATTATTTTGTTCCTGTTTTAAGCGCTCCTTTCCAGAATATATGTGGCTAAGCAACATTTCTTTAGAGAGAAACATATTTGGCATATCTTCGGCAAGCTTTATTGCATCTTCTTTTTTATCAACTGTAGGATAGTTATAGCACAATATTTGTATGGCGCGGTGTCTTATAGTATCTACCGTGCAATCTTCTAAAATTTTTTCACACAAATTTGTTGCTTCTTCAATAAATTTATGTTCTTTACTATATTCTCGTTGTTCAGTTGTACAATTATAAGACACTAAAGCGTGAGCCAGATTTAACATCCATTGATAGTTCCTTGGATATAAATCAAGAACTTTGCGTGAAAGTTCTATTTCTTCTAAAACTTTCCCTTTGCGGCCAAGTTCGTTATACTCTTTTTCGTACCTTCTTAATTCAGTTTCATTTTCACTTGCTTTCATATCAAGCAACTCATCTGTGCTGACACCGAAGAAATTCGCCAATTTAGGCAATAATGTTATATCCGGCAGAGCTAATCCGTTCTCCCATTTACTAACCGCTTGGTAAGAGATGTTAAGATAATCTGCCAACTTTTCTTGGGTTACATCCTGTGCTTTACGCAGTTCCTTTATTTTTTCGCCTATTTTCAACATATCTTTTACTCCTTCAAAATTACTTGGAAACTTCCTGTATGTTTATTATAAAGGATAATAT
>JAZNFF010000021.1:0-25541 GCA_045588995.1 Acutalibacteraceae bacterium | reverse complement strand
GTTGATAAGGGCGGCGCTCTTCATCTTGATACAATTAATGCATATAACGAAACCGTTTTGAAAGGAAAATCAATTAATGGATACAAATGAAATTATCAAAATAGCGGCTAATGCCTTAAATTCAAAAAAGGCAAAGGAACTTAAATGTATTAAGGTTGAAGAACTAACTTCCTTTACCGATTATTTTCTTGTGGCAACTGCCAATTCTTCCACCCAGGTTCGCGCATTTTGTGACGAAGTAGAGGGAAGATTGAGAGAGGAAGGTTTGTCACCTCATCATATTGAAGGTAGGTCAACAGGTTGGCTTGTATTAGATTATAATACCGTTATTGTTCATATTTTCACCCCCGAACAGAGAGAGTTTTATGGGCTTGATAATATGTGGAAAGATGGTAAAGAAATAGATTTAAGCGATATTCTTGACGAAGCGGAAGGAGATTAATTATGAAATACAATTATACTGATATAGAGAAAAAATGGCAGAAAATTTGGGATGATAATCAGACTTTTGCCGCCAAAGAAGATTATACACTTCCAAAATTCTTCGGTCTTGTTGAGTTTCCTTATCCTTCCGGTCAGGGACTTCATGTAGGACATCCTCGTTCATATACTGCCCTTGATATAGTAAGCCGTAAAAAGCGTCTTGAAGGATATAACGTGCTTTATCCAATGGGTTGGGATGCTTTCGGCCTTCCTACCGAAAACTTTGCGATAAAGAACCATATTCATCCTGCAAAGGTAACTGAAGATAATATTGCAAACTTTAAGCGGCAGTTAAAATCTCTTGGTTTTTCTTTTGATTGGGCAAGAGAAATTAATACCACCGGCCCTGATTATTATAACTGGACTCAGGGGATTTTCTTACAGCTTTTCAAAAAGGGCCTTGCTTATAAAAAGGAAATGTCGGTTAACTGGTGCACTTCCTGTAAATGCGTTCTTGCAAACGAAGAGGTTGTAAACGGCGTTTGCGAGCGTTGCGGCAGCGAAGTTGTTCATAAAAATAAGAGCCAGTGGATGCTTAAAATCACCGAGTATGCCGATAAGCTTTTAGACGGACTTGATGAGGTTGATTTTATTGAGCGTGTTAAAACTCAGCAGAGAAACTGGATTGGCAGGTCCTATGGTACTCAGGTAAAATTCAAAACCAATATTGGCGATGAATTTGAGATTTTCACCACTCGTGCGGATACTCTTTTTGGCGTTACATATATGGTAATGTCGCCCGAACATCCGCTTATCGAAAAATGGTCCGATAAGATTATCAATATCGATGAGGTTAAGGCATATAAAGAAGCCGCTGCAAAGAAATCCGATTTTGAAAGAACCGAACTTTCAAAAGAAAAAACAGGCGTTAAACTTGAAGGCGTTGTTGCAATTAACCCCGTGAATAATAGAGAAACTCCTATTTTCATTTCGGATTATGTTCTTATTTCTTACGGTACAGGCGCAATTATGGCAGTACCCGGTCACGATACCCGCGACTTTGAATTTGCTAAAAAATTCGGTCTTCCCATAATCGAAGTTGTTTCGGGCTCCGATGTAGATATTAATGAAAAGCCCTATATCGAATGTGATAAGGGGATTTTGGTTAATTCTGATTTCCTTAACGGTTTGAGCGTTGAAGAAGCAAAAAAAGCAATCCAAAAATGGTTGATTGAAAAGGGAATAGGTGAAACTAAGACCAACTTCAAACTACGAGATTGGGTTTTCTCTCGCCAGAGATATTGGGGCGAACCCATTCCTATGATTTATTGCGAAAAGTGCGGTTGGGTGCCTATGGATGAAAGTGAACTGCCCTTAATGCTTCCCGATGTTGATTCCTATGAGCCCACTGATAACGGCGAGTCACCTCTTGCTACAATGACCGACTGGGTAAAGACCGCCTGTCCTCATTGCGGCGGAGAAGCAACAAGAGAAACCGATACGATGCCTCAGTGGGCGGGTTCTTCTTGGTATTTCCTTCGTTATTGTGACCCTAAAAATGATAAAGCCCTTGCTTCAAAAGAAGCCCTTGAATATTGGGCACCTGTTGATTGGTATAACGGCGGTATGGAGCATACAACTCTTCACCTTCTTTATAGCCGTTTCTGGCACCATTTCCTTTATGATATCGGCGTTGTTCCCAATAAAGAGCCCTATGCAAAGCGCACCAGTCACGGTATGATTTTGGGCGAAAACGGCGAAAAGATGTCTAAGTCAAGAGGTAATGTTGTTAATCCCGATGATATCGTTAGAGATTACGGCGCGGATACAATGCGCCTTTATGAAATGTTTATCGGTGACTTTGAGAAAGCGGCACCCTGGAGTCAGGCGTCTATCAAAGGTAGCAAGCGTTTCCTTGAAAAGGTTTTTTCATTAAGTGATAATGTAATAGATGGCGATGAATATAGAAAAGAACTTGAAACCGAGTTCCATAAGACCATTAAAAAGGTTAGCGAGGACATTGAAAACCTTAAAATGAATACCGCTATTGCGGCGCTTATGTCCTTATTTAATGCCATCTCGGCAACCGGCAAGGTGAATAAAGCAGAACTCAAGACCTTTATTACATTGCTAAACCCCTTTGCACCTCACTTAACGGAGGAAATGTGGGAATTGAATGGTTTTGAAGGTATGCTCAATGAAGCTAAATGGCCTGTTTACGATGAGCAAAAATGCGCTGCGTCGACTGTTGAAATTGCAGTTCAGGTTAACGGAAAAATCAGAGCAAGAATTGGCGTTTCTGCAGATATTTCTGCCGATGATGCAATAGCGCTCGCTAAGGACGAAGCCGCCGTTAAACAGGACATTGAAGGCAAGAATATCATCAAAGAACTTTATGTTCCCAAACGTTTGGTAAATATTGTTGTCAAATAAAAATATTGACAAGAAAAACAAAAAAATATATAATTATTAAGGTAATTTACCTACAACTAAACCCTGTCAAAAAAATGACGGGGTTTTGTTATTAAAAAGGAGGCGGATTTTTTGTGGAAGAACAAATAATTGAAATGATAGAAGGCAAGAAATTTGGGTTACTTAAAGAAACCCTTTCCCAAATGAATCCTGCCGACTTAGCGCCTATATTTGAGGAAATCGCAGAAAAGGATATTCCCGTTATCTTTAGAATTCTTCCTAAAGAATTGGCGGCAGAAGTTTTCGTTGAAATGGATAGCGATATGCAACAGTTTCTTATCGAGGCCTTTAGTGATAAGGAACTTCGAGAGGTAATGGACGAGTTATTTATGGATGATACCGTTGATATCATCGAGGAAATGCCCGCCAATGTTGCAAAGCGTATACTTAAGCAGACCAACGCAACTACCCGTAAGATGATTAATCAACTTTTGGCATATCCCGAGGACTGTGCCGGTAGCATTATGACTACTGAGTACATCGACCTTGAGAAGAATATGACCGTTGATGAGGCCTTTGATAGAATCAGAAAAATTGGCTTTGAAAGTGAATCTATTTATACTTGCTATGTTACCGATAGGCGCCGTAAACTTTTAGGCATCGTTTCCGTTAAAGATTTACTGCTTAATCCTAAAGATTGTCTTATTGATGATATTATGGATGAAAATATCATCTTTGCCAATACCCTTGATGATAAGGAAGATGTTGCAACCCAGTTCGAAAAGTATGACCTTTTGGCAATTCCTGTTGTAGATAAAGAAAACCGTCTTGTTGGTATTGTTACGGTTGATGATGCTATCGACGTTATGCAAGAAGAAGCATCAGAAGATATTGAGAAGATGGCCGCTATTTTGCCCAGCGAAAAAACCTATCTTAAAACGGGTGTTTTTGAAACTTTTAAGGCGAGAATTCCGTGGTTATTATTCCTTATGATTTCGGCTACATTTACAGGTGCCATTATTTCAAGTTTCGAATCTAAACTAACCGCGTGTCTCGCTCTTATAGCTTTTATACCTATGCTTATGGGAACGGGCGGTAATTCGGGCAGTCAGTCCTCTGTTACCGTTATCCGCGCACTTTCTCTGGGTGATATTGATTTTTCAGATATTTTCCGAGTAATTTGGAAAGAATTAAGGGTTTCCGTGGTTTGCGGTGTTGTTTTGGGCGTTGTTAATTTTATTAAGTTGTATTTGGTTGATTATTTATGGCTTAATAATTTTGATAAGGGCATAGAAATAATGGAAATTATAGCTGTGTGTTTAACCCTTGTAATTGTCGTTGTTGTGGCAAAACTTGTCGGCACAATTTTACCTATTGTCGCCAAAAAAATGGGTTTCGACCCCGCCGTAATGGCAAGCCCTTTGGTTACAACTATTCTTGATGCGGTATCACTGATTATTTATTTCAGTATAGCCGCCACACTTCTTGGCATATGAATATAATTTATAAAGATGAAGATATTATTGTTTGCGTAAAACCCTATGGTATGCTCTCCCAAAGTGATAACATGGGTAACAAAAGCGCAATTGATACCTTAGAAGAAATTACCAATAAGGATGTATTTCCCGTCCACCGCCTTGATAAAACCACGGGCGGTGTTATGGTATTTGCATTTAATTCTAAAGCCGCGGCAAACCTTTCGGCTCAAATTACAAAAAAACAATTTTTAAAAGAATATTTGGCAGTCATCGAAGGCGTACCACAAGAAAATAGCGATGTTTTTGAGGACCTTCTTTATTTTGACCGCGGTAAAAATAAATCATATGTTGTTAAAAAGAAAAGAGCAGGGGTTAAGGAAGCGCAATTAAATTTAACTCTTATTGAAAGCAAAAAAATTAAAGAGCGGGAATGCTCTCTTGTTAAAGTTAAACTTATTACAGGCCGCACCCATCAAATCAGGGTACAGTTTGCGAGTAGAGGGATGTCACTTTGCGGTGACCGTAGATACGGCGGCAATAATTTTTGTGAAAATATTGCCTTATGGTCCTACTCTTTAAGTTTTTATCATCCAGCCAGCAAAGAACTTGTAAACTTTACAGTGCCACCGCAAAACGAAATTTTCGAATATTTTCAAATATAAAAAACTCCGAGGAAACTCGGAGTTTTTGCTTTTATTTTCTCTTTTTGAATATTTTCATCACTTCGCTAAAGGGAATAATTAATAAAGAGAGGAAAAATGCTAAAATAAATTGATTTCCCTTAAGCATTGTAAGACCGAAAAGGAAGCCAATAGGCGTAATCGATAACAATGCAATTATTAAAATCGTTGCAAGTGTTGAGATTGTCAAAAAGGATTTGAAATTATATTCTGCCGTGAAAACAGAGCCCTTTGTACGAACATTCAGGCAATGGAATATTTGAGTGAAACTCAAGGTGGTAAAGGTCATCGTTGCCGCATATTCAAGTCCGTGCGACATACCGATACTAAATGAAATCAGGCCTAAAAGCACCATAAATGCTCCGTCTAAAAGGGTAGAAACCAGTGTGTGATTATCGAAAATTCTGCCAAGCAAAGATGATGGCTTTTTAGACATAACGGAAATTTCTGCCTTTTCCGTAGTGAGCGCCAAAATCGGTACGCAGTCAGTAAGAAGATTTATAAGCAATAAAATTGCAGGAGCCAGAGGGCTAACGCCGAAAACGATGAGAGCAATAAGATAAATGAGTAATTCGGCAAGATTGCAAGTTAGCATATAAGAAACTGCATTTTGTATATTTGCGAATAGACCGCGGCTTTCTCTGATGGCGGTAACGATTGCGGCAAAACTACTGTTTTCAATAACTAAATCTGCATTACCTTTGGCAACATCCGTACCGTGTTTTCCCATAACGCAACCGATATCTGCGGCAGCGAGGGCATCTGCATCATCGAGACTGTCACCCGTAACGGCGACCATTTCACCTTTCTGTTGCCAAGCAGTTATAATTCTGATCTTATCTTCGGGGGAAACTCGGGCATAAACAGAATATTTTTCAATATTTTCGAGTAATTCTTCATCGGTAAGAATGGCAAGCTCCGCGCCCGAAATAGCTTCGGTGCCATCTCTTAATACACCAATTCTTCTCGCAATCGCCTTTGCGGTAAGAAGGTTATCGCCCGTTATCATAATTGTTTTGATATCGGCGCTATTGCATATTTCTATGCCTTCAATAGCATCAGTTCGCGGCGCATCATCAAATCCCAATATGCCAACAAAAATTAGTTCGTTTTCAATTTCTTCGGGGTTGGGATTTGCAGGAATTTCGGAAAGTGGCTTCATCGCAATACCAATAACTCGTAAGGAATCACTTGTGAATTCGTCGTTGATTTTAAGAATGGTTTCTTTATCGCAGTTAATACATTTGTCTGCGATGGATTCAACGGCCGCCTTAATAATAGCAACGGGCTTTCCTTCAATCATATTGATGCTTGTCATCGTTTTGCGAACGGCATCAAAGGGTATTGTGCAAAGGCGGGGATATAATTCTTCAAATTCTATTCTGCCTTTTGAGTTATAATTAATACAAGCATTTTCAATGGCGCTTTCAGTAGCGTCGTTTTGCAAAGTGGCGCAAAGAGCCGCGAGTTTAAGCACGGTAGCGCTTTTCTCGGTGATTTCATCGTTATCCGAATCAAAAATCTCATCACCATTAAAAATCTTTTTAAGCGACATTTTATTGCGGGTAAGAATGCCCGTTTTATCGGAGCAGATAACGGTAACTTTACCGATGGTTTCAATGGCTTCGGCTTTTTTAATAACGATATTATCTTTAATAATTCTTTGGATACCGAGAGCCAGAACGAATCCCGAAATAGCGGTTATTCCTTCGGGAATAGCTGCAACCGCCAAAGCAACTGAATTTAGAAGCGCAGTTACGGTTAAAACTGCGAATTGACCTTCGGCATTTAAATTTATAATAAATTGAATCAAAAATGTGAGAGCGCATATAATCCAAATGGCCGTTTCGGTAATTTTAGAAATGGAGTGAAGCGCGTTTTCAACGGGCATAGTATCGGCGCCCGTTTGGGTAATTATTGTTGCGTTACGGCCGATTTCAGTATTTATACCCGTTTCAACAACAACGGCTTTTGCGCTACCGTGGGTAACACTGCAACCGGAAAAAACCATATTAAGTCGCTCTGAAACCGGAGTTATATCTTCGAAAATCTCATCCGCCCTTTTATCTACGGGAATGCTTTCGCCCGTTAATACAGATTCATTGCAACGGAAATTATTAACTTCAATTAATCGGGCATCGGCAGTTATATAATCGCCTTCGGACAGAATTATAATATCACCCGGCACCAAGTCGTATGAAGGAATTTGCCTTACGATACCTTCGCGCAAAACAGTGGCTTTAGGGTTAGTAGTATTCTTTAGTTCATCAATAGCACGGTTGCCACGATAAAGGTTAAAGGCAATAACGGCGGAATTCAAGATAACTATCGCAATCACTAAAAGGGGAGATGCTGGATTTTCAACCTTATAAATTAGTGAAATAATAATAGAAATAATACAGATGATGAATAAGGTTATATTGAGTTTGCTTTTAAGCCCCGAAAGAAAAATTTTGCCAAATGAAACTTTATCGGTTTTTCCAATTAGGTTTTTGCCAAATTCCTCAGCTCTTAAATCGGCAACACCGTTTGCAAGACCTTTGCTTTCATCAACAGACAATTCTTTAAGTACATCCGACTTATCTGAACTGTGCCAAATCATTTTATCACTCCGTTTGTTTGATAAATCCTATATATAATACTATATTTTTCTAAAAATTTCAATAAAAAAATAGCCGCGCCATTTTAGGTGCGGCTAAAATCTTAATTAATAAATAGGAAACTTTTCGCAAAGTTCAATAACTTCTTTTGTAATGCGTTCTTTTATATTATCAAAATCAGTCATAGTATCATAGATGAAATCGGCTATTTTAGCCATTTCGGGCTCTTTAAAGCCCCTTGTAGTAACGGCGGGAGTACCGATGCGAAGTCCGCTTGTAACAAAAGGACTATTGGGGTCATTAGGAATGGTGTTTTTATTCGCGGTAATGTGTACTTCATCAAGGCGATGCTCAAGTTCTTTTCCCGTAATATTGAAGTCAGTCAATTTAAGAAGCATAAGATGGTTGTCCGTACCGCCCGAAACGAGTTTAATGCCTTTATCTTGAAGGTTTTTGCTAAGCGCGGCAGCATTGATCGCAACCTGGCGTTGATACTCTTTAAATTCATCGGTAAGCGCTTCACCAAAAGCAACGGCTTTTGCGGCAATAATATGCATTAAAGGTCCGCCCTGAGTTCCTGGGAAAATGGCTTTATCAATTTTTTGCGCCAAATCTGCAGTGCAAAGTATCATACCGCCTCTGGGGCCTCGAAATGTCTTATGAGTAGTCGTTGTAACAACATGAGCATAGGGAACGGGGGATGGATGAACACCTGCGGCAACAAGACCTGCAATGTGCGCCATATCTACCATTAAATATGCTCCAACTTCATCGGCAATTTCTCTAAACTTTTTAAAATCAATTATTCTCGAATATGCACTGGCGCCTGCAACAATTAATTTGGGCTTGCACTCAAGTGCAATGCGCCTAACCTCATCGTAATCAATCATTTCGGTTTCTTCGTTAAGACCGTAGGGTACAACATTAAAATACTTGCCTGAAATATTAACGGGCGAGCCGTGTGAAAGGTGACCGCCTTGCTGAAGATTCATACCCATAACCGTATCGCCCGGTTCTAAAAGTGCAAAGAAAACAGCTAGGTTGGCACTAGCGCCGCAATGGGGCTGAACATTTGCATGTTCTGCTCCAAAGAGTTTTTTGGCTCGTTCTCTGGCAATTTCTTCTACTATATCAACGCATTGGCAACCTCCGTAATATCTTTTTGAAGGATATCCTTCTGCGTATTTATTTGTAAGAACACCACCGGCTGCAAGTAGCACCGCTTTTGATACAATATTTTCCGAAGCAATAAGTTCAATGTTATGGCGCTGACGGGCAAGTTCCTTATCGCAAGCCTCCGCAACCTCACTGTCAAAACTGCTTAATTCTTCAAAGAAATTCATAAATTTACTCCTTAAATACATTTTAAAACAATATAACACTTTAAATGGATAAAGTCAATAATAACTTTAATAATATTTTTGAATATTTTTATGCAAAATCTTGCAAAATATGCAAATATATAGTATAATAAATCCGTATATATGCGAAAGTTGGTGCCCTATGACAAGAAAGCAAGCCAGAGAAGAAACTTTTATTCTCATTTTCGAAAAAGAATTTAATGATGAATCGGTAGAAACCATACTCGAAATTAATGAACAGGTTCGCGATATCGTTGCTGATGATTATATGAAAGATACTTTTTGCGGTGTTTTTGAGCACCTATCGGAAATTGATGAATGCATATCCGAAAATGCGAAAGGTTGGAGCATAAAACGAATTTCAAAGGTTGCGCTCGCGGTTTTGCGCCTTGCTATCTATGAGATGAAATTTGTTGATAGCATTCCTATTTCGGTTTCCATAAATGAAGCTGTGGAATTGTGCAAGAAATATGCCACCAAAGATGATTCGGCATTTGTAAACGGAATTCTCGCTACGGTTTCAAAAGCCGATGAATAATAATGTTTTAACCGTAAGGCAGTTAAACCTCTATGTTAAGTCGCTACTTGAAAGCGACTCCCGATTGGTTTACACTGCGGTGTCAGGTGAAATTTCGAACTTTAAAAATCATTATTCAAGCGGTCATTGGTATTTTACTCTTAAAGATAAGGATGCGGCTATCAGAGCGGTTATGTTCAGAAGTAGCGCATCAAGGGTGAGTTTTGTACCCGATGACGGTATGCTCGTTACGGTGAAGGGCCGAGTTTCCCTTTATGAAAAGGATGGACAATATCAGTTCTATGCAGAAGAAATGTATGCCGACGGCGAAGGCGACCTTGCTCTGCAGTTTAAACTTATAAAGGAAAAACTTGAAAAAGAAGGGCTTTTTGATATCCAAAGCAAACGTCCTTTACCAAAGTTTCCTAAAAAAATCGCCGTTATTACTTCGGATACGGGAGCTGCTGTTCAGGATATGATGAATATCCTTGGAAGAAGGTATCCCGTTTGTGAGATAGTTATGTGTCCTGTGTCGGTGCAGGGCGAAAATGCGGTGCCCGATATGCTTAAAACTCTTGATAGAGTTTATGAGCTTTCGGATATTGATACTATTATAATTGGTCGCGGCGGTGGCTCTGCAGAAGATTTAAATGCTTTTAATAGCGAGACGTTAGCGCGAAAAATTTACGAATCACCCATACCCGTTATTTCTGCAGTTGGTCACGAAACAGATTTTACTATTTGTGATTTCGTTGCCGATAAGCGCGCGGCAACCCCATCGGAAGCGGCCGAACTCGCGGTACCCGATATAACGAAACTAAAGTCGGATTTAGAAAGAAATAAAAATGCTATGAAAAATGCGTTTTTATCTAAATATGAAATTGCGGCATTAAAACTTTCGGGGTTAATGTCCGTCAGAGCTTTCGCAAGTCCCTTTACTCTGATTGAAAGTAAAATTCAGATGCTTGATGGTATTTGTGATAAAAGCAAAACAAATATAAATAAAATATTCGAAAATAAGGCCCGTGATTTTTCCCTTGCGGTTACTAAACTTGATGGACTCAATCCGCTCAAAATTATGGCAAGGGGATTTTCGGTTGCCGAAAAGGATAGTAAGGTTATAAAGAGTGTTAAGTGTATAGATAAAGGCGATGAGTTATCCATTAAACTTTCAGATGGCTCGGCTTTATGTACCGTTAACGAAATACTGAAAGGATAGATTAACTTGAAAGAAAATTTAACCTTCGAAGAATGTATCAAAAAACTTGAAACCATAGCCGCGGCTCTTGAAAGCGGCGAAATCACCTTGGAAGAATCAATTTCTCTTTACGAAGAAGGAATGAAACTTTCAAAGGAATGTTCCGCTATACTCGAAAAAGCCCAACAAAAGATTATAACCTTAACCGAGGCCGAGGAAAATAATAATGATTCATAAAATTTTCAGTGAGTATCAAGGAAAAATTGATGCGCGGCTTGATATATTGCTTAACGAAAATGATAGGCAGTATGATGAAGTAGTAAGAGCCGCGAGATATAGTTTGTTGTCATCAGGTAAAAGAATCAGACCTATTTTATTGCTTGAATTTTATAAACTTTGCGGCGGTAATGATGATTGCGCGTATAATTTTGCCTGCGCTCTTGAAATGATTCATACCTATTCACTTATTCACGATGATTTGCCTTGTATGGATAACGATGATTTTCGTCGCGGTAAACCCTCGTGTCATAAGCAGTTTGGCGAAACCATGGCTCTTTTGGCGGGCGATGCACTTCTTACAGAAGCGTTTAATGCCGCGGCAAGAACTATGGGAATTCCCGCGGAAAGAGTTGTTGAGGCAATTACGGTATTATCTGCTAACGCGGGTATAAACGGTATGATAGGCGGTCAGGTAATTGATTTGATTAATACTGATGAGATTACAGCCGATGATACCGTGGCAATGTATAAACTTAAAACGGGTGCCCTGATAAATACTGCAACGGTTTGCGGTGCTATTCTTGCGGGAGCCGATGAAGAACTAAAAATATCCGCTGCGGTTTATGCAGAAAAACTGGGTCTCGCTTTCCAAATAATTGACGATATTCTTGATGCCGAGGGTGATGAAGCTACTCTTGGTAAACCCGTTGGCAGTGACAGTAAGAATGACAAAAAAACCCTTGTGGCGAGATTTGGTGTAGAGAAATGTCGCGAGTTTGCAGATACGTTGACTAAAGAAGCGTTGGAAGTTTTAAATGCTTTCCCCGGTGATAAAACTAATCTTATAGCTATTACAGAGTTTTTACTTTTAAGGAAGTATTAAAGGAATGATATTCTTTGGAATATAATTTGTTAAGTAAAATTAAGGGTTCCGATGATGTAAAATCATTAAATGATAATGAATTATCTCGCCTTTGCGAAGAAATAAGAGATATTATCATCGATACCGTTTCTAAAAACGGAGGACACTTGGCATCGAATCTTGGAGCGGTGGAACTTACCGTGGCGCTCCATCGCGTTTTTTCAACCCCCGAAGATGCAATTATATTTGATGTTGGACATCAATGTTATACCCATAAATTGCTTACGGGCAGATATGATAAATTTAATACTATACGTCAAAAGGGTGGACTTTCAGGATTTATGCGACCTGATGAAAGTGAACACGATGCTTTTGTTACGGGACATAGCAGTAATTCTATATCCGCCGCATACGGTATCTATAAAGGCAAGACGATTGCGGGTGAAAAGGGTACAGCCGTTGCCGTAATCGGCGATGGCGCCATGACGGGTGGTATGGCTTATGAGGCCCTCAATAATGCGGGGGATGAAAACAGTAATTTTATTGTCGTTCTCAATGATAACAAAATGTCAATTTCCCGTAATGTTGGCGCTATGTCCAGAGCGTTCAGCAAACTGAGAAGCAGACCTAAATACCATAGTTTTAAGTTTGCTATTAATAAATTTCTTATTAAAATTCCACTTATTGGCAGACCTTTTTATAGATTTCTGTTTCATATTAAGGAAATTATTAAGAGTGCTGTATACCGAAATAATATTTTTGCAAGTTTAGGATTTAACTATTTGGGTCCTGTTGACGGGCACGATATTGAGCACATGGAGGAACTCCTCAAAATTGCAAAAGGTTATAGCCGTCCTTGCCTTGTACACGTTGTTACTACTAAAGGCAAGGGTTATGCATACGCTGAAAATAAGCCGAAAAATTATCACGGAGTTTCGCCCTTTGATATTGTTAACGGCGCTAATTTGAATGGCAAGAGAGATTTCTCTGCGGTTGTAGGCGAGACACTTTGTAAATTGGCTGAAAAGAATAAAAAAGTGTGCGCTATAACAGCCGCTATGACTACAGGCACGGGTCTATCTGATTTTTCTAATAAATATCCCGATAGATTCTTTGATGTTGGCATTGCAGAGCAACATGCCGTTACCTTTGCCGCAGGTCTGTCTAAAGGCGGCGCAGTTCCTTTTTTTGCAGTATATTCGAGTTTTTTGCAAAGAGGTTACGATCAAGTTATTCATGATGCCGCCATTGCTAATCTGCCTATAAAACTTTTGGTTGATAGAGCGGGTATAGTAGGGGAAGACGGTGAAAGCCACCAAGGCGTATTTGATGTAGCTTTTTTATCTGCTATTCCGAATGTAAATATTTATTCTCCTTGCTATTATAGTGAAGTTGAGAATCTTATTGAGAAAACTTCAGAAGATAATGAACTTTGCGTTATAAGATATCCAAGAGGTTGTGAAAATAATAATTTTGATGGCGAAATAAACGACGATTTAACCGTTATTTCCAGAGGGTCTAAAAAAGTCCTTGTAACCTATGGCAGAATTTTTTCGAATGCGGTTGAAGCTGCAAAACAGAAAAACGATTTTGATGTTATAAAACTCAATAAGATATTCCCGATAAGTGATGAAACCATAAAATTACTTAATGGGTATAGTGAAATCCATTTCTTTGAGGAGGGTGTAAAAAGCGGTGGTATAGGTGAGCATATCGGTTGCCGCCTAAATGAAATCGGCTTTGCCGAAAAATATTCGGTACACGCCATTGAAGGTGGTTTTGTTGCTGCGGATGATGTATCTTCAGCGCTAAAGACCTATGGTCTTGATACCGATTCAATGATTTCCGCTTTTAATTAAATATGGCAGAAAAACAACGGCTTGACTGCGCCTTGGTTTCTCTCGGTTATACCGAATCAAGAGAAAAGGCAAAAGCGCTCATTATGTCGGGCATAGTATATGTTAACAATCAAAAATGTGATAAAGCAGGGGATACTGTTAAGCCCGATGACGTGATTGAGGTAAGGGGAGCGACCCTTAAATACGTTAGCCGTGGCGGACTTAAGCTCGAAAAGGCAATGTCAGCATTCTCTCTAAATTTATCCGATTGCATTTGCGCCGATATTGGAGCATCGACTGGTGGATTTACCGACTGTATGCTTCAAAATGGAGCCAAGAAGGTTTATGCTATAGACGTTGGATACGGTCAACTTGCCTGGAAACTTCGCACCGACCCTAAGGTTATTAACCTTGAGAGAACAAACTTCAGATATGTTACCAAAGAACAAATACCCGAAGAACTTGATTTTGCTTCGGTGGATGTTTCTTTTATCTCGCTTTCCTTGATAATTCCCGTTATGAGTACGCTGCTAAAAAAATCCGGTAGGGCGGTTTGCCTTATTAAACCTCAGTTTGAGGCGGGTAGGGAAAATGTCGGTAAAAAGGGCGTTGTAAGAGAAAAAAGTGTTCATATTGCAGTCATTGAAAAGATAATAAATCTTGTAAAAGAAAATGATTTTACTCTTCTCGGTCTTGATTTTTCACCTGTTAAAGGTCCCGAAGGAAATATCGAATATCTGTGTTATATCGAAAAAGGTTTTAAACAAGAAAAAAATATTTGTTTTGATGCCGAAAGCATTGTCGATGCTTCATACGCGGCTCTCGGATAGAAAGGAGTTTATATGATTATTGGCGTAATACCTAATTTGGATAAGCGCGGCGCTTCTGAAACAGTCGAAAGACTCGGCGCTTATTTTAAAGAAGAAGGCATAAAGGCGTTTTTGCCCGATAATATCTGCTGTTCGAATTTTGAGCATTTACCCATTGACGAACTTTATAAAACAGTCGATTTCATTGTTACTATCGGTGGCGATGGCACAATAATGAGATATGCAAAGAATGCCGCAGAACATAATAAGCCGATTGTAGGCATAAATGCAGGCAGAATGGGTTATCTTGCGGATTTGGAGCAGGGCGAATATAAACTTCTTTCCAAACTTAAAACGGGCGAATATACCACCGAAAGCCGCATGCTCTTGGATGTTAAAGTTTGTGAAAATGATAAGGTTATCGGTGAATATACAGCTATTAACGATACGGTTATTACAAGTGGATTTATTTCCCGTATTATCGATATTTCTGCTTTTGTTGATGGCGATAAAATTGGTTACCACGCTGATGGTTTGATTGTTTCTACTTCCACCGGTTCAACCGCCTATTCAATGTCGGCAGGCGGTCCTATCATCGATCCCATTACCGAATGTATTGCGTTGACTCCTATTTGTTCACACTCTCTTTCTGCAAAACCAATAATTCTTAACGCTAATCGAAGCATTAAATTAAAAGCGTTCTCTAAAAAGCGGGCGGAGATTTATCTTTCAATTGATGGAAGAAAGGTCGCAAATGTCAAACCATATACCGAAATTTATATCACCCGTTCGCAGAAAAGTGTAAATCTTATCAAACTAAACAATCGTTCCTTTTATAAAACGCTCTCGGCTAAATTTTCTGATTTAAGGAGTAGTAACTAATGAAGAATAAAAGACAGGAGAAAATCCTCGAGATTATCAAGAATAATATTGTCTTAACTCAAGAAGATATACAAAACGCGCTTACTAAATTGGGATTTACCGTGACACAGTCAACGGTATCAAGAGATATTAAGGAATTAAAATTGATTAAAGGTCACGATAGCGAAGGTAATTATCGTTATATCAGCGCCGCTAAAAATGGTCACAGCAAATCCCTCGCTCATTACTATGATGTTTTTAAATCATCTGCAATAAGCGTAGATTGCGCGGTCAATGATATAGTTATTCGTTGCCATAACGGTATGGCTTCGGGCGCTTGTGTTGCAATTGATGCAATTTTTGGCGATAGATTTTTAGGTACCATCGCCGGCGATGATACTATATTTATCGTTGCTCGCAGTATTGAAGATGCGGTTGTTTTAACCGAAGAACTTAAAAAAATGATTTAATGTAGGGATAAAAATGTTAAAATCTTTGCATATTGAGAATATTGCCGTTATTGAAAAAACTGATATTGATTTATCTGATGGTTTTAATACCCTTACAGGCGAAACTGGAGCAGGTAAATCTATAGTTATTGATTCAATTAATGCGGTGCTTGGTGAACGTACATCTAAAGATTTAATCAGAAACGGTTGCGATAAAGCAAATGTTACTGCGCTTTTTTGCAATCTGTCTGACACTGCCATTTCATCGTTAAATGAAAACGGCTATAATGTGGATGATGAAGGCAATCTTCTGATAACCAGAACTCTTAATATTAACGGTAACGGTGTTATTAAAATTAACGGTGTTTCTGCCACTGCCTCTGTTCTTAAAATTATAGGTAAAAATCTCGTTAATATTCACGGTCAACACGATAACCAAAGTTTATTAAATCCTGATTTGCATTATCTTTATGTTGATAAAGTAGCGGAAAATGAAGAAATCTTAAGGGAATATTACGATGAATTTAAGCATCTGAATTTTCTTCGCAGAGAATTGAGTTCCGCAAATATGAATGAGGATGAAAAACTTCGCCGCAAATCCCTTTTAGAGTTTCAAATTGATGAACTTATAAATGCGGATATTAAGGTGGGTGAGGTAGTAACGCTTAAAGAGCAGTTGCGTATTGCCGATAATTATACTAAAGTTATGTCTGTTTTAAATGGTGCTCATTCCGCCCTTTCGGGTTCCGATGATAAAGACGGAGCGGTTTCAGTTATCAAAAATGTTAAATCAGATATTGATTCATTGAATTTAAAGGATTTTGAATCGTCTGTTCAACTGCTTGATGAAACCGTATTAGCCCTTGAGGATATCACTGCTGGTATTAGAAAATATCTGAATAATTCCTCTCTTGGTGAATTAGATAGTGATAAAATCGGCGAACGCCTTGACTTATTACATAGGTTAATGCTAAAATACGGTAATAGCGAAGAGGCAATGCTTGAGTTTTTAACAAAGGCGCAAGAGGAACTTAAGTTTATTGAACTCACCGATGAAAAAGTATTGTACTTTTCAGAAGAACTTGATAAATCTACCGAACGACTTATTGATTTGGGGGATAAACTTACTGAATCCCGTGTTGCCGCCGCCGAAAATTTATCTAAATCGGTGACTGATGTGTTATTATACCTTAATATGCCAGATGTGGAATTTTCCGTTAAGTGCGATAAGGGTAGGTATACAAAATACGGTTGTGATTGTATTGAATTTATGATAAAGACAAATGCAGGTGAAACCGAAAAGCCCCTACAGAAAATAGCATCGGGCGGTGAGTTGTCCAGAGTTATGCTCGCCATTAAGAGCGTGCTTGCGAACAAGGATGATGTAGATACATTAATATTCGATGAAATCGATAGCGGTATCAGTGGTCGAGCCGCCGATAAGGTAGGTATACAACTTAAGAGAGTATCAAATAATCGTCAGGTAATCTGCGTGACGCATTTGGCTCAAATTGCCGCTTTTGGCGATAGCCATTTCCTAATTGAAAAAACAGTGGATAAAGGTAGGACATATACGTCTGTCTCTCGACTTTTCGGTGATAGCAGAATCGAGGAAATTGCTCGCATTATGTCGGGTACCGATATGACTGATAATTTATATAATTCCGCAAAAGAATTGCTTGATAGGAGTAGTATTTATGAAAATTTATGATGAACTTGTAGCCCGTGGACTTATAGCGCAGGTTACTGATGAAAAAGAAATTCGTGAGCTTGTTAATAGCGGCAAGGCCACTTTTTATATTGGTTTTGACCCCACGGCCGACAGTTTACACGTAGGTCATTTTATGGCCCTTTGTCTTATGAAAAGATTGCAGATGGCGGGCAATAAACCCATCGCACTTATAGGTGGCGGCACGGGTTATATCGGTGACCCTTCGGGAAGAACTGATATGCGCTCGATGATGACTCCCGAAACAATTCAGCATAACTGCGATTGTTTTAAAAAGCAAATGAGCCGCTTTATTGAATTTGGCGAGGGCAAAGCTCAAATGGTAAATAATGCCGATTGGCTTTTAGACCTTAATTATATCGATATGCTTCGCGATGTTGGCGCTTGTTTTTCTGTTAACAATATGCTCCGCGCTCGTTGCTACGAACAACGTATGGAAAAGGGCCTTTCCTTCCTTGAATTCAACTATATGATTATGCAGAGCTATGACTTCTATCATCTCTATAAAAACTATGGCTGTAATATGCAGTTCGGCGGTGATGATCAGTGGTCAAATATGCTTGGCGGTACCGAACTTATTCGCAAAAAACTCGGCAAAGATGCTCATGCTATGACAATAACTCTTCTTCTTAATTCCGAAGGTAAGAAGATGGGTAAAACGGTTGGAGGAGCCGTTTGGCTTGACCCCGAAAAAACCTCTCCTTACGAATTTTATCAATATTGGCGTAATGTGGCCGATGCCGATGTTCTTAAATGTATAAGAATGTTAACCTTCTTGCCACTTGAAGAAATTGATGCTATGGATTCTTGGGAAGGCAGTCAGTTAAATACCGCTAAAGAAATATTGGCATATGAACTCACCAAACTTGTTCACGGGGAAGAGGAAGCGAATAAAGCGCAGGAAACCTCACGTGCAGTATTTTCAGGCGCCGGTACACACTCAAATATGCCTACTATTAATCTTTCGGAAGATGATTTCACTGACGGTAAAATCGGACTTCTTTCTATGATGGTTAAGGGAGAACTTTCCACCTCTAACGGCGAGGCAAGACGCCTCGTTCAGCAAGGTGGCGTTAGTGTTAATGATGAAAAGATTACCGATGCATCTTTTAGTGTTGACAGAACATCATTTAATGATGGTATTATCGTTAAAAAAGGTAAAAAAGTAATAGTTAAATTTGTTGTTGAATAATTATGGGTTTATTCAGAAGAAAAAATAAAAATACCGAATTATTAAATACTTTCGATGGCAGGCAGGTAAAATATGTTACGCGTCGTGTGCAGAAAGATGATGGAACCGTATCTCATTTGATTGTGGGTAAAAGCGGTCGAATTGCGGTTGTTGGTGATGAAATTAGAATTATCTGCGGCGAAATTGATGTTTTTCGGTGCAAGGTTTGTGATTCTAAATATTTTCTACTAATGAGCGGGGATGGAGTTACCGTTGAAGGTGAGAATACCGTTTCAGGCAAATATGATTCGGTTACAGCGTATTACACTTATTATAGGAAATAAAAAAGAACGGCAGATTTCTGCCGTTCTTTTTACTTATATTTAAATAATTTGACCGTTAACAATTAATTTATAGTTATTACTTTTCAATAACTTAACAAGTTGTTTTGAATTTCTTATTCTTTTTGGAAAAGCAAGACCGCTAAATCCAATTCCACTTGTGCTGTGAGCATCGCCACCGGCAATAGTGGGGATGCCTGTATTTTTTGCGAAGATTGCGGCCTTTAAATTTTCTTCAATGGAATTGCAGTGGTTACTTACTTCAATGGCATCGAAATATCTTAAATCAGGTTCTTTGTTCGGTTCGCGAATATAATCACGAGCCCTAAACGGATGCGGACATACGGCAAAACCACCGTTTTTATGAATAAACTTATAAAGTTCAGGAAGTTGCATTGATTTGAAATTGGGCGTTGATTTAATAGCTTGCGGTGTTAAGCCGTATATTAAAATCTCTTTGCCCATACCGAGTCCTTCTTCGATTCCAAATAGAACATCAAAATCTAATTTATCTCCAAATTCCTTAGCTCTTAAATAATCTTTTTCATAAGCTGATACAAAGGATTCCCAAGGTAAATTTCTATCAATAGAAGTATTGCCTCTTATAAAGTGGTTAGTAAATACAACCCCGCTATAACCTTTTTCTTTGGCGGCAAGGATTAACTCTTCTGCGGTGGCGAAGGAGCACAAACTACAACCTTTAGAATGAAGATGCATTTCGTATTTGTACATATTATCGCCTCCTTTATATTAGCTTATATATTATAACATATTAGAAAATAAAATCAATATAAAAGAAAAAGACCTTCAAGGAAGGTCTTTAAAATTATAAAGTTGCTAGCATAACGGCTTTAATTGTATGCATACGGTTTTCCGCTTCATCAAAAACTATTGATTTTTCGCTTTCAAAAACCTCATCAGTAACTTCCATACAGTCAATGCCGAATTTTTCAAAAATATCTTTTCCTATTTTTGTTTTTAAATCGTGGAAGGCGGGAAGACAGTGCATAAATTTACAGTTTTTCGCCGCTTTATTAAGTAATGACATATTAACCTGATAAGGCGATAGTTCTTTGATTCTTTCACTCCAAACACTATCCGGCTCACCCATAGATACCCAAACATCTGTGTAGATAATGTTTGCGTTTTTAACTGCTTCATCGGGGTTTTCAATAAACTCAAGTTTTGCCCCCGTTTCTTTTGCAATTTCCTCGCATTGCTTTATAAGATTTTTATCGGGGAAATATTTTTTAGGTGCGCAAGCCACAAAATGCATACCCATTTTAGCACACCCAACCATCAAAGAGTTACCCATATTGTAACGGGCATCACCCATATAAACAAGTTTAATACCGTTAAGGGTGCCAAAATGCTCTTTTATAGTTAAGAAATCTGCGAGAATTTGGGTGGGGTGAAATTCATTCGTAAGACCATTCCAAACGGGAACACCTGCATATTTTGCCAATTCTTCCACTATTTCTTGACCGAAACCTCTGTATTCAATTCCGTCAAACATTCTGCCGAGAACTCTGGCGGTATCGGCAATACTTTCTTTTTTACCGATTTGCGAGCCCGTAGGGTCAAGGTAAACGGGATGGATACCGAGGTCGGCCGCCGCAACCTCAAAGGCGCAACGAGTGCGCGTACTGGTCTTCTCGAAAATGAGAGCAACACTTTTATTATTGAATTTTTTTTGTGATTTGTCTAATTTTTTTTCTTTTTTCAATTTAGCGGCTAAATCTATTAGATGTTCAATTTCTTCCGATGTGAAATCAAGAAGTTTTAAGAAACTTTTGCCTTTTAAATTAACCATTTTTATATCCTTTCTTCGATGGTTTCTTTAATAATTATTAGCGCTTTTTCAAGTATATCAAAGGGAATGTTTAAAGCAGGTAAAAGTCGGATTTTATCCTTTGCAGTTAAGCAAAGTACGCCTTTTTCAATGCAGCTTTTAACTATTTCTTTGGAATTAAAATCCGTTTTTATGCCTATCATAAGTCCAAGACCCGTAACTTCTTGAACACCTTTAACATTTTTAAAGAATTTAAAAATATACTCGCTTTTCTCCCTGATTTCTGATAAAAGTTTATCGTCGATTCGATTAAGCGTTTCGTAAGCCGCGGCGCAACAAATAGGATTACCGCCATATGTGGAACCGTGGTCACCGAAACCTAAAACATTCTCAACTTTTTTGCTCATAATCGTAGCGCCAATGGGTAGACCTCCGCCAAGACCTTTTGCGGTTGTGATAATATCAGGGGATATATCATAGTTCATATAAGCATAGAGTTCACCCGATCTTCCGTTTCCCGTTTGAACTTCATCTATTATAAGTAATATATCCTTTTCTTTTGCGATTTCATCTACTTGTTTAAGATACTGGGCGCTTAAGGTCACTACTCCGCCTTCGCCTTGAACACATTCAAGCATTATAGCAGCGCATTTGTTTTCTGCCAATATTACCTTAAGTGTTTCAATATCTTCTGCGGGCGTATGAATGAAACCGGGAGTCAAGGGATTAAAAAGTTCATGGTAGTGTTCTTGTCCCGTAGCAGCAAGGGTAGTAAGAGTACGTCCGTGGAAACTGTTTTCGATTGTGATTATATTGTAGTAATCCGCGCCTTTCTTGTCACACGCATATTTTCTTGCAATTTTGATGGCGCATTCGTTTGCTTCTGCACCGGAATTAGCAAAGAAAACTTTACTCATGGCGGTTTTTTTGCAAAGAAGTTCAGCAAGACGCGCACAGGGCTCCGTATAAAAAAGATTAGAGGTGTGTTGCAGTTTATTGAGTTGAGTGTTTATTGCATTAATCCAGTCGCTATCTGCAGTACCGAAGGCAGTAACGCCGATGCCGGAAGTTAAATCAATATAACTTTTACCGTTGATATCAAAAAGCAAACTGCCTTTACCCGATACTAATTCCACATTGAAACGGTTATATGTTGAAGCGACATATTTATTGTCAAGTTCTTTAATAATGCCCATATCAGTCACCAACTACCATTGTTCCGGCACCCTCATCTGTCAAAAGTTCCATAAGAATTGAGTGGGGAACACGACCATCCATAATTGTAACATTTTTAACGCCTTTATGGATAGCTTCAATGCAACAATCAACCTTTGGTATCATACCACCCGAAACGACGCCTTCATCATATAGTTTTCTTGCCTCACTTACGGTAAGATGGGGAATAATTGTTGTGGGGTCGTTTTTATCCCTTAAAATGCCATCAATATCGGTCATCATAAAAAGTTTTTCGGCGCTCATAGCCCCCGCAATATATGCGGCGGCAGTATCGCCGTTAATATTATAAGTGTTGCCTTCCTTATCACAACCTACAGTTGAAATAACCGGTATATATCCCTTTTCAAGCAGATCGGTAACGGGTTCAATATTTATATTTGTTATTTCGCCTACATATCCGAGTTTTTCGTTTTTAGGTTTAGCTTCAATGAGACAACCATCCATACCGGAAATTCCCATAGCTTTTCCGCCCTTCATTTCAAGAAGGTTTACAAGGGTTTTATTAACCTTGCCTGCAAGCACCATCTGAACTATATCAACGGTTTCTTTATCGGTAACCCTCAATCCGTCAACAAACTGTGGTTTTTTACCGAGTTTATTCATAAGCTCATTGATTTCGGGTCCGCCACCGTGAACAAGAACGATTTTGACACCAATTAGCCATAAAAGAACAATATCTTCCATAACTTGTTGTTTTAATTGTTCGTCTATCATAGCGTTACCGCCATATTTAATTACAATGATTTTTCCGTTATAAAGACGGATGTAGGGGAGAGCTTGTGTTAAAACTTCTGCTCTTTCTGCATTTGAAAACACTAAATTTTGTTCCATAATTAACCTCTTATGTGCGGTAATCACCGTTAATTTTTACATAATCATATGTAAGGTCGCAACCCCAAGCGCACGAATCATATTCGCCGCTACAGAGATCCACTAAAATCTCTATTTCCTTTTCAAGTAGAATTTCTTTTGCTTTTTCTTCGGAGAATTCTACTCCGGCTCCATTTTTGCAAACAGCGATTTCGCCTTTGGAAGATCTAAAAGAAACATCAATTTTGTTGACATCAACATCAGCGTCGCTATATCCAATAGCGCACAAAACCCTGCCCCAATTGGCATCTGCTCCGAACATTGCCGCCTTTAATAAACTTGAACAAATTACGCTTTTTGCAACGGTCTTAGCAATGCCAAGATTTTTTGCGCCACTCACTTTACATTCCAGAAGTTTAGTCGCACCCTCGCCATCTCCGGCAATCATACGGCATAGATTAACAGTAACGGTATTCAGCGCTCTAACAAATTCTGCGTAATTATCATCAAAGGAATCTATTGTTTTGTTTCCTGCAAGACCGTTTGCAAGAACGGTTACCATATCATTTGTGGAGGTATCACCGTCAATACTGACCATATTAAATGTGTTTGTAATATCTGTTGATAATGCCGCGGATAACATTTGAGACGATATTGCAACATCGGTAGTAATGAAAACCAACATTGTCGCCATATTAGGATGAATCATTCCGCTGCCTTTTGCGATGCCGCCAATTCTACATTTTTTACCGTCAAGTTCGAATTCAACGGCTATTTGTTTATCAACTGTATCTGTCGTCATAATAGCTTCTGCGGCAAATGTGCTGCTATCGTATCCGAGCCCTTCGTAAAGTTTTTGCATACCATTTTTAATTGGCGCAATATCCAGCGGTTGACCTATAACACCTGTGGATGCTACGACAACATCGTTGGGACTGATATTAAGAGCGTCCGCTAAAATATTACTCATTTCTTCGGCAATTTCTACCCCGTTTGAATTGCATGTATTGGCATTTCCGCTATTGCAGATAATCGCTCTTGCAAAACCATCACTTATATGCTTTTTTGTGACAGTAAGGGGAGCGCCTTTAACTAAATTTGTTGTATAAACTGCGGCGGCAGTAGCCCTAACATCGCTCACGATCAATGCCAAATCCCTTTTGTTGCGATTCTTTCTTATACCACAGTGAATACCGTTTGCTTTAAAACCTTTTGCGGCACAAACGCCGCCTTCAATCAACTTCATAGTTTGCCTCCGTTAAATATTAAGACCTTTGCACTGGTCAACACCCATAACTATATTCATATTTTGTATGGCGGCACCGCTGGCGCCTTTGCCTAAATTATCAAATCTCGCTACTAAAGTAATTCTATTATCATTTCCATGAACGGTGATTTCCATGTCGTCGCGACCCGAAAAAGCATTTGCAGATAAAAATCCGCTTTCTTCTGAATTATCGCAAAATTTTACCAAACCGTTTTTATATGTATTTCTATATATTGATTTTATATTAGCAACACTGCCGATAATATCTTGTTTAAAAAGGTTAACTGTAACTTCCATACCGCTATAAAAATTAGCAACTATTGGGGAAAAGGCGGGACTATTGTTAAGCCCTGTTATGGCGGTCATTTCCTTTAGGTGCTTATGATTTTGTGTGAGTCCATATTGGCGCGGCGCCAAATATAAGGGGTTAATATCTGCCCTTTCATATTCAGCAATCATATTTTTACCGCCACCGGAGTATCCCGTTAAAGAGAAGCACGAAAGGAGGGTATCAGGATTTATTACCCCACCATCAATCAGTGGTTTTATTAAGGCAACGAATCCACTTGCATGGCATCCTGGATTGGCAATTCGTTTTGAGTTGGCAATTATATCATCGCCTATGAGTTCGGGGAAACCGTATGTCCAACCTTCCGATGTGCGGTGGGCGGTTGAGGTATCGATTAGAACAGTATTTTCGTTATCAACAAGACCAACAGATTCAATAGCGGCCGCATCAGGTAGGCATAAAAAAACAATATCGGCCGAATTAATAATTTCCGATTTGGTTTTTGTATCTTTTCGAAATTCATCGGGAATAGTTAGTAGTTCGATATCATTTCTTTCGGTTAATCTATCATATATTCGAAGACCGGTTGTACCGGCGCTGCCATCAATAAAAATCTTTGTCATAAACAACCTCGAAAACTCAAAATCAAATTAAGCATAATTATACACATATATTCATAAAATGTCAAGAAAAAACTGAATAAATAGGCGAAATAAATTTAAAAATATGCAATGTTATGCAATAATAATGCATATTTTATGTTATTTTGCAAATAATATAAAAAATTAGAGGTAGCAACCTAAAGGTCACTACCTCTTAATTTGGGAGTTTTGAACTTAATGACAAGAATAAAATACGCCTGAAAACAGAGAATTTTAAATTAAATTTAACCAGGCAATGCCGAAAACTACAAATATAGTAATAAATATGGTTAATAAAACAATGGATATGATTTTCATTGCCTTGTTTGATGAAATCTTGGAAGATACAGCAGAACTTACAATGCCCGGCAAAGCAGTAACACAATAAAACATTCTGTAAAACAGAAAACCTAAATAATCAGACCCGCTTGTGCTTGGTAAACTATTGATGTATTTGTATTCCTTTACCATATCAAATGTTAACACCGCTAATGCGACAAAAATAAGAATAGAAAAAACGAATGTAATTATAGAAAAGATCTTTTTAACCATATCATC
>JAZNFF010000020.1:0-5255 GCA_045588995.1 Acutalibacteraceae bacterium | reverse complement strand
CTACATTCACTAGAAATGCGAAAATTGAAGTCCGCATTTTTACCGAAGTAAAAACACGACTTCTAGTGAATTAGAATTTTTGAGTTCAAGTGTGGTGCCTTTATTATAGCACATTAATGCAAAATGCACAAGCCCTTATTAAAATATTACTTTTGTTTCGTATGGTGACAGCTTGGATTGGCGTTCGAATGCCACGCCCGAAAGCATCTGTCAAAGGGTGACGAGTAAGGTTAAAAACGGCTCAATAGTGCTCTTTCACAACGATGCCGACCACACCCCCGCCGCACTCCCCAATATCCTCAAATGCCTTAAAGATGAGGGGTACGAGTTTGTGTTTATAAGTGACTTAATTTATAAAGACAATTACGAAATCAAACACGACGGTACACAATGCAAAAAAGACGGCGAATAATCGCCGTCTTTTTTATCGTAGGGGCGGATGCCCGCATCCGCCCGTCATGTTTATATTTTATCGGGACGATGTAGGCATCGTCCCTTATGAACAAACACACAGAACCGTCCCTTGTGTTTGGTATGTATTTTTCCGAACGACCCTTGACAAGATTGAGCAAATCTACTACACTAATATTGGAAAGCTCATCTGGGTTAAGGAAAGAATCTTTTTGATTCATGTCTTTAGCGGAACCAGATGAGCTTTTCTCTATTTCCTCAACCTCTAATACAACCGCATCATAAGAGGCGGAATAATTTTGCGGAGAGTTCTTAAAATAATTTTTAATATTTTGCGGTAATTCTTGACCGGAATATCTATATTCCTTTACCTTGAGCTTTACGGGATGAACATAATATGATTTTGCTGTAGCAAAAAAGGTATATATTCCTGTAGCATAATCGCTACCGTGAGTAATTTCTTCAGAATGGGTGAGAATAGCGTTTTCTATAAGTTCAGGAAAATGTTCTACTGCGTTAAGTTGAATATCGCCAATATTGTTGAACGCATGCTTGTAACTTGCTTTCGTTAAAAAAATCATAGCTCCTGTATCTTTATTGAGATATGGTTTAGAAATAACACTTTCGATGTTTCCAAGTATTTCAGCTCGACGCTCAACAAATGTGGGACAAATAAAAACGCGGCGAAAATTCGCCGTGTTTTTTGCATTTAATTAGGACAATATGGAATGATTCCTTACTTTGTCTTCATCCAAGCCGCGATTTTGCTTTCTTCGCTCCAGAGTTTACCTGCAGAAGCATAATCAATAACGGTCATATATTTTCCGTTTTTAAGGGGGATTTGCGCCTCAACGATATGGTCAAAGGATACGGTATCCTTTTCGGGAAGTTTTACCTTAACAAAGCCATTTCTATCAACCTTTACGCCGATAGGGTCATCAACGCTATAACCTATACGGCTATCCTGCGCCAAGGTAATAGGTCCGCGCAAAAGGGCGATATGGTTTTTAGTATCGGGATGCTCAATATCAATGGTGGGAGCCATATGGTTATATCCGCCCCAACAAATTCTATTGATAAGAAGCTCTTTTCCGTAAGGAATGGGATACTCCGCTCTCGTTCTCATATCAAGAGTGAAAATAATTGTATCACCGTTTTCCCATTCTCTATCAATCGCGATATATCCATCGGTAACCTTAACCTTTTTGCCATTTACCGTAAGGGTGGTTTTCTTATTCCAAGCGGGGTTGCGAAGCTTAAGAACGAAACGCTCTTTTTCTTCAAGATTAAGGGTTATTTTAACTTCGCTCGTCTTGGGATATTCAGTTTCGGTAACGAAAGTAACCGACTGCTTTTCGGTATAGGTTTTAACCGAGCCGCTAATATAGAAGTTCATAGCGAATCCATCATTATCGGCGACGATATGGAGTTTAGGCAAAAGTCCGTTTCCGTAACCGCCCATACAAGCGCAACAACCGAAACAGTGATTATCGCTCATTTTACGAAGGCCGCCGATACTAACACCCCTGACACCTGCGGTCAAAGGACTATAACTATCATACGGAAAGGCCTCGGGCACTGCATCGGGATACTCTCTAAGCATTATGGGATTAACGATATGCTCGGTATTGAAAGCGCCCAAATATGCATTATAGAAGGATTTTTCAAAGGCATCCATATATTTAGGATCGCCCGTCAAAAGATAAACCTGATATAAAAGCTGCATTATAGTTACGGTAACGCAGTTTTCCTGAGCTATATGGACATCGGGATTTGCCTGACGAACGGTGGAGTGGTCAAATAGCTCTTCGGAACAGCCCGAGCCGCCGACAACGGTAAAATCGGTTTCTAAAAGGCGGTTTGCATAGTTTATAACCGCAGTTTTATGCCAATCTTCGCCCACAACTCTATAATACTCTAAAAGGCCTACAAAACAAGAGGTCATTTCATAAGATTTAGTAACAGGATACTGATAGGGCATCAGCTTATCATCGTATGCGGACTTAAAAAGATTTTGAATATCAACGGTACCCGTTTCAACTATATATTTAGCAAAATCAAGATATTTTTGCTCGCCTGTTAATGAATAAAGGCGCACCATTGGCTCTAAAATGGATGCCGAACTTACCGCCCTATAAATATTGGAGGTTTTAGAAATATGAATCTTGCCGTCTTTTGAGTAGCCGATATGGTCAAGAATATAATCGGCCTGACCGCGCATACACTTGATTACTTCTTCTTTTAAGGATTCATCCTTGCAGATTTCAAGGTAATACTGCATACCAAGAAGCACATATTTTCTGCCCCACATATCCCAAGAGGTAAACTCATGGTCCACTCCGTAACTGCTGATTCGGCCATTTTCATTTACGGTGGTTAAAATATCCTTAACAGTTTCGGTGAGAACATCATATAGTTCCTCGTTTTTGGAATATGAATAGCAAAAAGCGGCTCCGCGCATACTTTTGCCCCAATACTCTCCGCGCCAACCCGTATCGAAATCGGCATCGTGACGGAACTGCTCAACAAATCTCGCCCACATTTCGCGGTTCAGATACTGATTTTCTTCTAAAAATAAAAAAGTACCATCCATAAAACCTTCATACTTAAATTCATTTTCATAGTCCGAAAAGAATTTATCGGTAGAAAGTCGCGGATAGTTAGCGGTTTTTTCGTTATAAAATTTTTTCATAGGAATCGCTCCCCTTTCGCTTTACACATAGCGTGTAACTCTGTGTGAATTATACATTAAGAGCCGACGAAAAGCAATAATAAAAAAACAAAAATACAAAAAACTTATTTTAAAAGGCGAAAATTGATATTAACCTAATTTTATTAAGCCGAAACAAACTTTTCTTGACTTTTTTGTCGGTTATGATATAATGATTTTTGCAGTTTATATAGGCAAATATGCGGATATGGCGGAATTGGCAGACGCGCTAGATTCAGGTTCTAGTCGGGGCAACTCGGTGCAGGTTCAAGTCCTGTTATCCGCACCAATTAAGAGGTATAGACCGTGAGGTCTGTGCCTCTTAATTTTTTGCATTATGACAGGACTTGAAACGACCTCCAAACTCTGCGACCAAAGGGAGCAAAGAGTTTGGGAGAAAGGTCCGGTGGACCTTTCGATAGCCGGAGAAGAAACTTTCACTCTTGCGGTACGCGACTCTGCACTCACTTGGAGCGTGGCGCAATCGTCGACCGCGGCGCTTCCTTTTGTTCGCTTTATCGTCCACTGGACGCGCTCGCAACGTCACCTGTTATCCGCACCAAAATATAAAAGGAAGCGAGTTTTAATCGCTTCCTTTTGTTTTTTTATTTAGTTTTTAATAAAATCGTGACTGCCGATGGTGATGGAAATGCATTGGCAGAATGATGGATAATATATATCTATAACGCTATCAATATTTCCGCCGTTTCTGACATCTTTGATAAGTTGATCATAGAGTTTTAATGTATCATTATTACCCCAGCTGAATACACCCTGACGGTTTGGAACGGGAGTATCCCTCATAATGCTATCCATAAGCGCTTGGTCGGTTGCGGAAAGTTCATTCTGACCTCTGTTATTAATTTTATATGTGGCTATAAACTGCGCCCAGGTAATAGCGATTCGGGGGTCGCATCCCGCACCTGCGCCTGAGCAAACGGCATTATACCATCCCGTTGGATAGGCCTGATGATAGTTTTCGGCGGGTAGCGGTATCGGTACTATCTTCAAATTATTTGTGTTATTATCAAATGAAGGCGATTTTTTAACCTTACTCCAGATATCAGGATACTTTGAAGAATCATCTACAAACATAAAGTTTTCACCGTTAATAAATTCTGAAAGTGAATCTCCCGATTGCAGTTGCTTGCCGATTTTCTCTTGGCAATATATCTTTTGAATAAGTTTTAGTGAAAGTTTAGTTTTTTCATCGTACCAGTTAAGACAAACTTTACCGTTATCCACCGTAATGGAAGATACGCCGTAGAAATTTGTATGGTTTATATTTGATGAAAGGAAATAGATATTACTTGCGGAGTTCGTAGCGGTTTTGCCCATAGAAAAGATTTTATCCCAATTCCACTGACCATTATTATATAAAGTACGGGGATCTTCAAGACCATAAAAATCAAACAACACTTTATTATAGTAAAATATATAAGGATATGCACTATAGGTATTGCAGATACCGTATGTTCTGTTATTCAACTTAAACGAATTGGTTTTATCCATATCGAAATTAGAGGTATCTTCCTCATAAAGATATTCCGTAAGGTCGGCATAAATTCCCATCTGCGGTCCTTCGGGGAATTTTGAGCCGTGAACATATATTATATCATATGGGTCGCCTGTATTTCTTCTCTGCTTAACCTGTTCGTTAAAGGTATTGAAAGAAAGATAATAGGTTTTTACTTTGCATTTATATTTGTATTCAAAACCCGATACCATCTGTTGAAAAGACTGGGTGCTATAGGGCGTTTCGGTGCTTACCGCCAAGGTTATGGTTTTGCCCTTTAAATCAAGAGGTGGTTGTTCCTCGAATTTATAATCTTCATCAGAGGTTACATTTGATGAACTACTGCCGTTAGAAGAAGTATTTGATTGAGAAAAATCAGAGCTACTGTCTTTTTTAGAACTACTGCTATCCTTTGCACCTTCATCAGTATCTTTTTTACTTGATGTGTCTTTAGGTTTGCTTGTATTATTCTTATCTTTATTCTTATCTTTATTCTTTCCCTCATAGTACTCGATTTCTTCATATTCTTCTACGGTTTCCACCGAGGAAGAAGGGGTTGGAATCAGTTTGCAAGAGCAAAGAGAAATGCACATCACAACTGCCATTAAAAAAGATACT
>JAZNFF010000019.1:0-16897 GCA_045588995.1 Acutalibacteraceae bacterium | reverse complement strand
CGATATGCCCATATACGATTTGTCGGTTTTAGGCAAGGATATTAAGGCAAGTCAGCTTAAGGACTTTACTGTATATGTTAAGCCCACGGCGGCGGTAGGTGTTAGACCATTCTATGATTTCGAAACATCAAAAATGGTTTGTAATTTGCAATCGTTTTTTGCCGTAAATACAATTACGGTAAATGAGTGGAATTGCTTTAAGATGAGCAATCTGCCCCAACAGGCAAATCTCATTAATGCCATAAACGGTGTAAATGACCAAGCACTTGTATCTGTAAATCTTGATTTTGCAACAGTAAGCGATGTTATTATGGGTAGTATGCTTATGACCTTTGATGCGGTTGCAGATTCTACTTTAGAACTTAGCGTCACCGATAGCGATGCCTTTATAGAAGAGGCCGTTAATTTCTATTTTGAAGCTTTATCAAAGGGTTATTACGCCGAGGATAATGCCCGATTTACAGTATTTAAGAGTGCTGTTGAAGGTTTATTGAGTATAGATGGTTACGATGAGCTTTTCGCGATTGCAAATCTTAAGGCAGGATGGAATTCTCTTAGCGATAATTCTTCATATCCCAAGGGCGATACATCCACTTGGACAATTGCAGACTGGGTATATGTGGCAAATAAAGTTGACATTAGCGGACTTTCCAATACCGAAAGATTCTCTCAAGCTTTAGCTGATGCTATAGTGCTTAGAGATGCGAAGAATATGTTGCTCAGTTGTAATTTAAGTGAATTTGCTTCAGCCGATGAAGCGGCCGATGTAATAGCAGGACTGGGTGACAACCTTATTTCCGGTAAGCAACCTGAGGTTTATTATTATGATGGAAACGAAAGAACTAACCTTTCCGTAGCTGATTTCAGCGCTATTAGTGATGGAGATTTCAGTACCGATTTTAACATACCCGCGATTAATTTTGAAAATCAGGATGCGTACGTTGAATTGATTTATGAATTCGAAGGTAATATTTCCGTTTCCGATTTTCTTGTGGGAAATTCTGCAACGGGTCAAAAAATCGGAAAATACAGAATCTATGTTTCGAATTCTGCAGATAAATTGTTCTTATCTGAGTCAATCGTTGCTACTTTTGAAAATGGTGCAAATACACAACTTCAACTGTTTAATTATGACGGCAAGCCCGATATTAGCGGCGGATATATTGCCATTAGGTTGTATGGTACCGCTACTATTGGTGAATTTGGCGTATATGGTCAGTATAAGCTTTACAATGTAACTGCTGGATATATCACCAATGAACAAATGGCGGCTCTTGGAACGAGCTTACTTACTTCAAAGGATGTAAAAGCATATACAAAATCCGGTAACAGCGCCAAGACCTTATGGACTGATACATTGCGCGAAGATCTCAGATATCCCGTTAGCAATCTTATTGACTGCGACGAAAATACCGGTGTTGGTTTCGGTAGCCTTAGAGGCACCAGAATACTTGAGGCGGATGAAGAAATAGATATACATATTTTCTTCGACCTCAAAGAAACTTACTATATCCAAAAATTATTGATGAACCATTTTCATCAGAGATATTTGCAGGCAGGTAAGTATAAGATAAGAGTTTCAAATAATTTGGCTACCTTATTTAAGGATGAAAGCATAGTTGTAGAGTACAATAATATGTCTGATTCCGAAAACGGAACCACCGATTCTCAGTTGTTTGAGGCACTCGGCAACGGAGTTGTCGGTAGGTATGTTGACTTTAATATTACCATGCCAATAAGTGATTTGGGTAAGGGTTTTGAAACGTATAAAGAAATGGCGTATATCCGCCTTTGCGATGTTGCAGTTTATGGTGAAAGATATTATAAACCCTTAAAAGAAGTTAACTTCCTAAGCCATATGCCTGTTGAACTTTATCGTACCTACGATAGCGGAAATAAGGTTGCCATTGGTGAAGCAGAATATGATGGAGCAGATTATATCTACGCGGCAGACGGCAAATATGATATAGCAACACCCATCTCGCAAAATGGAAAGAATATAGATGTTCTGTTTAACCTCTGTTCTAACAAGACCATAAATTCCATTAAACTTTCAACCTTAACGGAAAATATCAAAGGATTGAAGGTTTATGCTTCACAGAGCGTTGAGGGTGTTTGGAACGAGTCTTCCTGTGTGATGAATTATTCTGCAGCAGTTGCGGAGGATACTGAAATATCAAGAATCTTTGCAGAGACCCCCATTACCGCAAGATATGTAAGATTTAGCATAACAGATACAGAAAGTGGAATATTTGACCCCACCGAGTTCGAGATTATCGGTTGGAATACGCAAGAGTTTTATTATTATAACATAGCCGAAGGAAAAGGTGAAAGAACTACCGTTTGGCTTGAGCAGAAAGATACATTCAATTTATTCGGCGCAACATCTACTGATAATGAATATCTGCGTATAAGTGACATTTACAGTATGGATAGAGCGTTTGATGAGGATCCTGCTACAGTTGCCGATTTCTTTGGTGGCTCTTTAGGTGACGAAAACGGAAAAGGTAAAGAATCAATAAATCTGCTTATAGATTTAGGCGGTCTTGTTGCAATAGATAATATTGAATTCATATCGGGCAGTTCGGAAGATTATTGGCCCAGTGAAATTAATTTCTATGCAGGCGAAGATGATTTAGACCTTTTTGGTGCGGATGCTAAACCCTTAAAACAATTTGGTGAAAAATGCAGTGATGAAAGCGCAAGTTATAACTATGTAATGCTTCCCCGGGTTGTTCAATATGTTAGAGTTGAAATTCTGAACTGCTCACAGAAATATTATAAGTTATATAGCAATATGGTTGCTACTGTAATTAAAGAAATCAAGGTTAACGGTTTTGAAATTTTGAGTAACACTTCATCGGAAGGTGTAGCCGCTTCTTTAACAGATGAAGCGACCGGCATTATAGTGGATGTTTTAGCCCTTCGTGAAAATGATGTGTTCAGCAAACTGCAAGACCTTTTGGTGTACTCTCGTCCTGCAACAAGAGATGAAAAAGCCGCTTTTGCGGAACAGGGTGTAGCATTTGCTTCGGATATATATTGTGTACTTCTGCTTGATGCTAACGGTGATACTATAACCGATGCAGACGGAAGAAGTATCCGAATCAATTTACCCAAGAGTCTCTTTAATGGCGAAAGTGAAGAACCATATATAATCGCTTATTCGGACTATGAATTTGCATTGGTCGATTTTGAAGTAAATGGTGATTATTATAGTGTAGAACTCTCTGATTTGTATAATCTCAATGTAGCTTTCGGTGAGTTTGTAGATGATATTTCGGATACAAACGACGATACTTACACCGACACAAATGATGACCTATATGATGAGGATGAGCCGGAAGAAGACGATGATGACGATAAACCGAGTAAAAAGAAAAAGGTTAAAGTCGTTCGCAGACCAAAGGGAGACTCTGATTATCTCTGGATAATTATTGTAGCGGCCTCTGCTGTGGTAATAGTTGCCGCTGTAAGCCTCATTGTAATACTTTATAAGAAAAAACAAAATAAAGAAACGGAAGAGTAAAAAATTAATTTGAAATAGCTTTTTGTTTATTTCTCTTTCGAATAAGGCAATCCTCTGTGGAAACACAGGGGATTGTTGTATTTGATGTGTATGAAATACTGGCTTGTATGATATGCATAATATATATATTTATATATTAAAAAAATTTTGCAGTTTAAAGCATTGACAAGGGGCTCCCCAGATGGTATAATTACAGAAAATCACAATTTAAACGCATTGATGTGGAATATTAAGCAAAGAATTTTGCCGTTAAGAGAGGTGTCGGTGGGTGCGAGACATCGGGTAAGTCTTGCCGAACTCACCACGGAGCGGTTGCGCTGAAATTTTTGTCAGTAGGCGCAAACGGGAACTCCCGTAACAGAGTTAAGGTGTATGGGCACCAAAGAGCGTTCTATGAACGAAAAAGAGTGGTACCGCGGAAGTTATATTTGATTTTTACGCTTTCGTCTCTTTGCTTAGAGCTTTGAGATGGAGCGTTTTTTCTTTACTTGGAGGTTGATTATGAAATTAGAGCAAGTATCGGGTTCCCGTATAGTTATTGAAACCTTGATAGAGCAGGGTGTAACCGATGTTTTCGGATATCCGGGCGGTCAGGTCCTCAATATTTACGATGAACTTTATAAGGCATCGGATAGGATAAACCACTATCTTGCAGCCCACGAGCAAGGCGCAGCCCACGCGGCAGACGGATACTCAAGGGCTACGGGTAAGGTAGGCGTTGTTATTGCCACTTCTGGCCCCGGAGCTACGAATCTTGTAACGGGTATCGCAACGGCTATGCTTGATTCTATCCCAATGGTTGCCATAACGGGAAATGTTCCTACTTCCCTTATAGGTAAGGACAGTTTTCAGGAGATTAATATTACGGGTGTAACCCTTCCCATAACCAAGCATAACTATTTTGTAAGCGATGTAAATGAACTTGCTGATACTATCCGCGAGGCATTTATGATTGCCAAATCGGGAAGACCGGGACCTGTGCTTATCGATATTCCCAAGGATGTTCAGATTGCTCTTTGTGATTTTGAAAGCGAGGGGGTTGTGCCCTTCGCTGAACAAAAAAAGGCAAGTGAAGAGGAAATTCAAAATGCGGTAGAACTTATCAATAAATCAAAAAGACCTTATATCTATATCGGTGGCGGCGTCGCAGGTGCGGGTATGACCGAAGATATCAAGGCCTTGGCAGAAAAAATTGATGGATATATCGGCTGCACTTTTATGGGACTTTCGGCACTCCCTAATTCCTACCCTCGATTTTTAGGAATGCAGGGTATGCACGGGCAGTATGCTTCCTCTATGGCTAATAAGGAAGCCGATTTGATTATCGGTATCGGCGTTCGTTTCAGCGATAGAGCTACGGGTAATACAAAAAAATACGCCAAGGGCGCTAAAATTGTTCAACTTGATACCGACCTTTCGGAAATCAATAAAAACGTTAAGGTATCGGCAGGCGTTATAGGCGATATAGTTGATTCTCTGAAGCGGATTTTGGAAAAGGTGGATACCCTTCAAAATAAAGAGTGGAATAAAACCGTAAACGCTCTAAAACTTCGCGGCAAAGAAATCCGCGATGAAGCCGAAGCTAAGGCAGGGGATATCCTCACTCCCAAAAAGGTTTTTGATGTTATAAATGCGGTAAAGGATAAAAATACCGTAATTGCTACCGATGTCGGTCAGCACCAAATGTGGACCGCACAGTATGTGGATTTCGAAAAAACGAGAAGATTTGCTTCAAGCGGTGGTCTCGGAACTATGGGTTATGGCCTTGGCGCCGCCATAGGCGCTCAGGTAGGTAGCGGCGACCGCACCGTACTTATAACGGGTGACGGAAGTTTCGGTATGAATTTAAACGAACTAGCTACTGCAGTTACATATAATACCCCCGTTGTTACGGTAATTATGAATAACGGCGTTTTAGGTATGGTTAGACAGTGGCAAACCCTTTTCTACGGCAAGAGATATTCCAATACCACTCTCGGCAGAAAGACCGATTTTGTAAAACTTGCGGATGCATTCGGTCTTTCCGGTGAGCGTGTTTCCACAAAGGAAGAATTTGAAGCCGCATTTAAGAGGGCTATGAGTCACGATGGACCGTATCTTATAGATACCCTAATCGGTATGGATGAATTCGTTCTTCCTATGTTACCACCCGGCGGCTCCATTGATGATATAATAACTTCGGTTGAGGAGGCGAGCGAATGAATAGATTTGTAATAGCGGCTTTGGTTGAAAATAAGTACGGCGTACTAACAAGGGTTTCGGGCCTGTTTATGCGAAGGGGATTTAACATTGACTCCCTTACCGTTGGTGCTACTGATGACCCAGAGTTTTCCCGAATTACCATTACTGTTTCGGGTGATGATTACCTAAGAGAGCAGCTTATTAACCAACTCAAAAAACTCCACAATGTTAAAAATGTGGAACTTCTTGACGATAAGCAGAGTGTTGAAAGAGAATTAATGCTCGTCAAGGTTAAGAATAGCCCCGAAAACAGAGGTGAGGTTATGGCGGCTTCCGAGATTTACAGAGCCAAAATAATTGATTATAATCCAAAAACTCTCTGTGTTGAGGTTACGGGAGAGCCCTCGAAAATCGACGCCTTTATCGACGTTGTAAAACCCCTCGGCATTATTGAACTTTGTAGAACGGGTGTTGTGGCTCTTGAAAGAAACCGCAGCATCACCGAATAAAATTAAAAAAGAAATTTAAGGAGATATTATTATGCAGAACATTTATTATCAGCAGGATTGTAATTTAGCCAAATTAAACGGTAAAACCGTTGCTATTATCGGTTACGGCTCTCAAGGTCACGCCCACGCGCTTAACCTTAAGGATTCAGGCGTTGATGTTATTGTAGGTCTTTATGAGGGCTCAAAGAGTTGGGCTAAAGCCGAAGCGCAGGGACTAAAGGTAATGACCTCTGCCGATGCCGCCAAAAATGCCGATATCATTATGATTCTTATCAATGATGAAAAACAGGCAAAACTTTATAAAGAGAGCATCGAACCCAATTTGACTGAAGGTAAGACCTTGGCATTTGCTCACGGCTTCAATATCCACTTTGGTTGCATTAAGCCGCCTAAAAATGTAAATGTAATTATGGTTGCTCCTAAGGGCCCCGGTCATACCGTTCGCAGTGAGTATCAGGTTGGAAAGGGCGTTCCTTGTCTTGTTGCAGTTCATCAGGATGCAACGGGTGATGCCCTCGAAATTGGCTTGGCGTACGCCCTCGGTATCGGAGGCGCCCGCGCAGGTGTTCTTGAAACCACCTTCCGCACCGAAACCGAAACCGACCTTTTCGGCGAACAAGCAGTTCTTTGCGGTGGAGTTTGTGCTCTTATGCAGGCAGGTTTTGAAACCCTTACTGAAGCAGGTTATGACCCCCGTAACGCTTACTTTGAGTGTATCCACGAAATGAAGCTTATCGTTGACCTTATTTATCAGAGCGGTTTTGAGGGTATGCGTTATTCAATTTCCAATACTGCTGAATACGGTGACTACATAACAGGACCCAAGATTATTACCGAAGAAACCAAGAAAGCAATGAAGAAGGTTCTTTCTGATATTCAGGATGGTACCTTTGCAAAAGATTTCTTGCTTGATATGTCCGATGCAGGCAGTCAGGTACACTTCAATGCTATGAGAAAAATTGCGGCTGAGCATCCCGCTGAAACAGTTGGTAAGGATATCCGCAAACTTTATAGCTGGAGCGATGAGGATAAACTCATCAATAACTAATCCTTAATTTAAATTAAATCATAGGTGAAACTTTATGATAAAAGAAAAAATCGTTGACGGTTTTCAGAATGCCCCCCATAGAAGCTTATATCACGCTTTGGGTCTTACTAAAGAGGAGCAGTCACGCCCACTTATCGGCATTGTAAGTTCATATAACGAAATCGTTCCGGGACATATGAATCTCGATAAAATCGTTGATGCCGTGAAACTCGGCGTTGCAATGGCAGGGGGAACACCCATTGTTTTCCCGGCAATTGCCGTTTGTGACGGTATCGCTATGGGCCATACGGGAATGAAATATTCCCTTATAACCCGCGATATTATCGCCGATTCTACCGAAGCGATGGCTTTAGCTCACGGTTTTGACGGGCTCGTTATGGTGCCTAATTGCGATAAAAATGTACCCGGTCTTTTGATGGCCGCCGCCCGCCTTAATATCCCCACTGTTTTTGTAAGCGGTGGACCTATGCTTGCGGGTAGGGTAGATGGTAAGAAGACAAGTTTATCAAGTATGTTTGAGGCAGTTGGCGCGTATAAAGCAGGTAAAATAGATGAAGAAAAACTTTGCATCTGCGAAGAAAATACCTGCCCTACCTGTGGCTCTTGCTCGGGTATGTATACTGCTAATTCAATGAACTGCTTAACCGAAGTATTGGGTATGGGACTTCGTGGCAACGGCACTATTCCTGCAGTTTATTCCGCAAGAATTGAACTTGCAAAGCATGCGGGTATGCAGATTATGGAACTTGTAAAGAAGGATATCCGCCCTCGTGATATTATGACCGCCGCCGCAATTAAAAATGCGCTTACTGCGGATATGGCTCTTGGTTGTTCTACAAATAGTATGCTCCATCTTCCCGCCATTGCCAATGAATGCGGAGTAGAGTTTAATCTTGATATGGCAAATGAAATCAGTGAGAAAACTCCTAATCTTTGCCATCTTGCCCCCGCAGGTCATACATATATGGAGGACCTAAACGAAGCTGGCGGCGTTTATGCCGTACTTAAAGAACTTACCAAACTCGGCCTTTTAGATACCTCTGTTTTAACCTGTACGGGTAAAACCTTGGGTGAAAATATTGAATCTGCCTTTAATAAGGATACCGATGTTATCCGCACAGTAGAAAACCCCTATTCCAAAACGGGTGGCATTGCGGTGCTTCGCGGTAATTTAGCCCCCGACGGTTGCGTTGTAAAGCGTAGCGCAGTGGCTCCTGAAATGCTCGTTCACTCAGGTCCCGCCAAGGTGTTTGATAGCGAAGAAGATGCCATTGAAGCTATTTACGGCGGTAAAATCGTGAAGGGCGATGTGGTGGTTATCCGCTATGAAGGTCCCGCAGGTGGCCCCGGTATGAGAGAAATGCTTAACCCCACCTCTGCCATTGCGGGAATGGGACTTGATAAGGATGTTGCCCTTATTACCGACGGTAGATTTTCGGGGGCTACGAGAGGCGCTTCCATTGGTCACGTTTCTCCCGAAGCCGTAAGAGGCGGAAATATTGCCTATGTTAAGGATGGAGATATAATATCCATAAATATCCCCGAATATTCCATCGAACTTAAGGTTTCCGATGAGGAACTCGAAAATCGTAAAGCCAAAACCGAGATTAAGAAAAAGAGCGGAATTAAGGGCGCTTTGGCCCGTTATGCCGCCCAAGTAAGCTCGGCAGATAAAGGCGCCGTAATAAATAAATTTGAAGGATAGAAAACTATGACAAAGCAAGAGCGAAAACAACTATGTATAGAGTTAACATCTCTTTCGGTTTTTAGAGGAATTTTAAGAACCGAAACCATTGATGCGCTCATAGAAGTTTTAAAAGCAAAATGCATAGAAGATAAAGCTCTGGCTTACGGAAGATTTGTCTATTCTTTAGCCGAAGATAATTATTCGTTTTCTGCTTTTTTGCGTCGCGCCGTTTATTCCGATGAGAATAAATATATTATAAGCGCGGCGCAGAAAGCCCCCATATCCGATGCCCTTAAATATAATACCGAAAAAGAACTTTCAATTTTCACCCGCCTTTCAGAAATAACCGTTTCTGATTTATGGGAAGATGAAGAATATGACGGTTATAAACCCGCATTTCAAAGCGAAAAAATAGATTTTATATCGGGATATAAAGAAAGAGTTTTAAATATAGACCGCTATGGCTACGGAATTTTTGCTACCTCCAAAATGTTTAAAGTTGAAAACGGCGAGATTATCCCAGTTAAATCCGCGGATAGAGTATCGGTGGATGATTTTGTAGGTTACGAAAACGAGCGCAAGCAGGTTTTCGATAATACGAAGGCCCTTGTTGAAGGAAGACCCGCCGCCAATGTGCTTTTATTCGGCGATGCGGGAACGGGTAAATCTTCAACCGTTAAAGCAAGCGCAAATTATTACTATGAAGATGGCGTTCGCTTAATTGAAATCAGAAAAGACCAACTTTTCTCTCTTTCCTATATAATGGGCAGAATTGCCGATAATCCTCTTAAATTTATAATCTTTATTGATGACCTTTCATTTAATAAGAATGATGACTGTTTCAGTATGTTGAAGGCCGCCCTTGAAGGCTCCGCCTCTGCAAAGGCAAGTAATGCGGTTATTTATGCTACAAGTAACCGCCGCCATATAGTTAAGGAAAACTTTTCCGATAGAGCAGTTGCCGATGATGTTCATCATAATGATACCGTTCAGGAACTTATGTCCCTATCCGATAGATTCGGTTTGACAGTTTATTTTGAAAGACCTAATAAATCGCTATATCTTGATATTGTGCATATACTGGCGGATAAAAACGGAATTAAAACCGATAAAAAAGAACTTGATATTAAAGCAGAGGCCTTTGCTCTGCAAAAGGGAAGCCGCTCTCCAAGAGCCGCCGAACAATTTATAAACAGTTTAAAAACAGAAGGGTGAAAATATGAAAGAACTAACTCTTGATAACGTTTATAAAGCTAAATATGCTTTAAAAGATGTAGCAATACAGACCGATGTTTTATACGCTCCAAAACTTAAAAAAGGCGTAGAACTCTATCTTAAAACAGAAAATTTGCAGATAACCGGCTCCTTTAAGGTGCGCGGTGCTTATTATAAAATGTCCACCCTTACGGATGAAGAGAAGACCCGCGGCGTTGTGGCTTGTTCTGCGGGTAACCATGCTCAAGGCGTTGCCTTGGCAGCGCAGAAAAACGGAATTAAGTCCGTTATCTGTCTGCCCGATGGCGCACCCATTTCCAAGGTGGAAGCAACTAAAAGTTACGGCGCAGAAATTTGTCTTGTTGAAGGCGTTTATGATGATGCCTATAATAAGGCGCTGGAACTTCGTGATAAAGAAGGTTATACCTTTATTCATCCCTTTAACGACCCTGATGTAATAGCGGGTCAAGGTACCATCGCTTTAGAACTTGCCGAGCAGATTCCCGATATGGATGCCGTTATTGTTCCCATAGGCGGAGGCGGACTGATTTCGGGTATTGCCTATACCATTAAAGCCCTTAATCCTAATGTTAAGGTTTATGGTGTTCAGGCATCAGGCGCCCCCTCAATGCTTAATTCCATAAACGATTCTCATATTGAACGACTTGATTCGGTTTTCACTATTGCCGATGGTATTGCCGTTAAGGAGCCGGGAACACTTACATACGAACTTTGCTCTAAATATGTTGATGAAATCGTAACCGTAAATGATGATGAAATTGCCGCCGCAATTCTCGCTCTTATGGAGCAACATAAACTTGTTACCGAGGGCGCAGGCGCCGTTGCAGTGGCCGCCGCAATGTTCGGCAAGGTGGATTTAGAGGGTAAGAAGGCGGTTTGTATTCTTTCGGGTGGTAATATCGATGTTACCATTCTTTCAAGAGTAATTACCCGCGGTCTTATGATGTCGGGCAGAAAGTGCCGACTTCTTATCGAACTTGTTGATAAACCGGGTCAGCTTTTGGCCGTTTCCCGCATCATCGCAGAACACGGCGGAAATGTTACCTCAGTTCACCACGAACACGCAGGGGAGGGCTCCGATGTTAACGGATGTTACTTAAGAGTTACCCTTGAAACCCGTAACTTTGAACATATTGAAGCCATCAAAAAGGCCCTCACCGATGCGGGTATAAAAATTCTTTAGGAGAAAATATAATGTTAAATAAAGTTAGTACAAATAATGCTCCCAAGGCCATAGGACCTTATTCCCAAGCGATTATTTACGGAAATATGGTTTATACTTCGGGCCAAATTGCCCTTTCTCCCGAAACTGCCGCTTTGGTTGGCGATAATATAACCGAACAGACCGAACAGGTTATGAAGAATCTTTCTGCTGTTTTAAAAGAGGCGGGAAGCGATATGAAGAATATCATCAAAACCACCTGTTTCTTGAGTGATATCGGCGATTTTGCCGCCTTTAACGAGGTTTACGGTAAGTATATCACCGAAGCCCCCGCAAGAAGTTGTGTTGCCGTAAAGGACCTACCTAAAGGCGCCCTTGTGGAAGTTGAAGTTATAGCATTCATCGGTTAACGGAGGAAATCAAATTGCAAAATGTAAGTAAATATACCCGTCAGTTTTTCCCCGTGAAAAACCCCACGAGAAAATGGGCGGATAAGATTTATATAGAAAAAGCGCCTACTTGGTGCTCGGTGGATTTAAGAGACGGAAATCAGTCCCTTATAATTCCAATGTCTTTGGAAGAAAAACTTGAGTTTTTTAAACTTCTGGTGGAGGTCGGATTTAAGGAAATCGAAGTGGGATTCCCTGCCGCAAGCGAAACGGAATATACCTTCCTTCGTACCCTTATTGATAAGAATATGATTCCCGATGATGTTACCGTTCAGGTTTTAACCCAAAGCCGTGAACATATTATCCGCAAAACCTTTGATGCCCTTAAAGGTTGCAAAAATGCGGTTGTGCATCTTTATAATTCTACCTCCCTTGCTCAAAGAGAGCAGGTTTTCAGAAAATCCAAGGAAGAAATCAAGCAGATTGCCATAGAAGGCGCTAAACTCTTTAATAAAATAGCCGAGGAAACGGGCGCTAATTTCCGTTATGAATATTCTCCCGAATCCTTTACGGGTACCGAGCCCGAGTATGCTTTAGAGGTTTGTAATGCAGTTCTCGATATCTGGAAACCCACTCCCGATAGAAAGGCCATTATAAATCTTCCCGTAACCGTGGAATTATCTTCTCCCCACGTTTACGCCGATCAGGTCGAATATATGTGCGATAATCTTAAATATAGGGATTCTGTTGAGGTTTCTCTGCATCCCCATAACGACCGCGGTTGCGCTGTTGCCGATTGCGAACTCGGTATCCTTGCGGGCGCCGATAGAATTGAAGGCACATTGTTTGGAAATGGCGAGAGAACGGGTAACGCTGATATCGTAACCTTGGCTCTTAATATGTATGCGCAGGGTGTCGACCCCGAACTTGATTTATCAAATATGCCAAAAATTGCAGAACTCTATGAGAGAGTTACAAGAATGCAGGTTTATGACCGCCAACCCTATGCGGGTAAACTTGTTTTCGCCGCTTTCTCGGGCTCTCATCAGGATGCTATCGCAAAGGGTATGAAGTGGCGCGAAGAAAAGGATTGCGATACCTGGACCGTTCCTTACTTACCTATTGACCCTGCAGATGTGGGCAGGGAATATGAAACCGATGTTATCCGCATAAATTCTCAGTCGGGCAAGGGCGGAATCGGTTATCTTCTTGAGCATAATTTCGGGTATATTCTTCCATTTAAAATGCGTGAGGATGTAGGTTATACCGTTAAGAGTGTTTCTGACCATGCTCATGCTGAACTTTCACCGGGAGAGGTACTTGATGTATTCACCGAAACTTATGTAAATATAAATACGCATATAAAACTTATTGATTATCATTTCACAAGAACACCCGAAATCAATGTCGCCTTGACGGTGGAAATCGACGGCAAGCGTATGGATTTACACGCTTCGGGTAACGGCCGACTTGATGCCGTAAGCAATGCGGTTAAAAACCGCCTCGGAATTGAATTTTCGGACCTCACATACGAAGAACATGCTCTATCAATAGGTTCTTCTTCTCAGGCAATTACCTATGTGAGCATTATAAGAGAAAACGGTCATAAGGTTTGGGGCGCAGGTATCCATGATGATATTATCGCTTCCTCGATAAATGCACTTTTCTCTGCCATAAACAGAAGTATAGGAGAATAAGGGTATGAGTATGACTTTAACACAAAAAATCCTTGCCGCTCACGCAGGTCTCGAAAGCGTGGAAGCAGGTCAACTTATAAGTGCTAAACTTGATATAGTTCTCGGTAACGATATAACCACACCCGTAGCCGTTAACGAGTTTAATAAGGGCGGTTTTACCGAGGTTTTTAATAAGGATAAGATTGCCATCGTTCTTGACCACTTTGTTCCCAATAAGGATATAAAGGCGGCAGAACAGTCCAAAACTTGCAGAGAATTTGCTTGTAAAAATTGTATAAGCCATTTTTACGACGTTGGTAAAATGGGCATTGAACACGCCCTTTTACCCGAGCAAGGCGTTGTAACTGCGGGAGATTGTATTATAGGCGCAGATAGCCATACTTGCACCTACGGAGCCCTCGGTGCCTTTTCAACAGGCGTCGGCTCTACCGATATGGCGGCAGGAATGGCTACGGGTACCGCTTGGTTTAAGGTTCCTTCTGCAATTAAATTTAATCTAACGGGCAAACTTCAAAAAAATTGCAGTGGTAAGGATGTTATTCTAACCATTATCGGTATGATAGGTGTTGACGGCGCCCTTTATAAGAGTATGGAATTTGTAGGAGAGGGCGTTAAAAGTCTCTCTATGGATGACCGCCTTTGCATCTGCAATATGGCCATAGAAGCAGGCGCTAAAAACGGCATTTTCCCCGTTGATGAAATCACTATGAGCTATCTTGAAGGAAGAAGTGAAAGAAAACCCGTAGTTTACGAAGCCGATAGCGATGCGGTTTATGAAAAGGTTATTGATATTAATCTTTCAGAAATTGTTCCTACCGTTGCTTGTCCTCATCTTCCCGAAAATACCCACCCCGCAAATGAACTAAGTGATATAAAAATCGATCAGGTTGTAATTGGCAGTTGTACCAACGGCAGAATGGAAGATATGGAAGCGGCCTTTAAAGTTCTCAATGGTAAAAAGGTGGCCGATGGAGTTCGTTGTATCATAATCCCCGCTACCATGCAGATTTACCGCGAATGTGTTGAAAAGGGCTTCATAACCGCATTTATCGATGCGGGCGCAGTCGTTTCTACCCCCACTTGCGGCCCTTGCCTTGGCGGATATATGGGAATTCTTGCTAAGGGTGAAAGATGTATTGCTACTACCAACCGTAACTTTGTAGGCCGTATGGGTCATACCGAGAGCGAAGTATATCTGGCTTCTCCATTGACCGCCGCCGCAAGCGCCATTACGGGTTATATAGTAGATTTTAAGGAGGCGGAATAATGAACACAAAAGGTAAAGTTTTCAAATATCCCGATAATGTGGATACTGATGTTATAATTCCCGCCCGTTATCTTAATACCCCTGATGCCAAGGAATTAGCGCTTCACTGTATGGAAGATATCGATACCGAGTTCGTTAAAAAGGTGAAAACAGGCGACGTTATGGTTGCAGGTTGGAACTTCGGTTGCGGCTCTTCCCGCGAACATGCCCCCTTGGTTATCAAAACATGCGGTACGGGTTGTGTTATCGCAAAAAGCTTTGCAAGAATTTTCTACCGTAATGCCATAAATATCGGCCTCCCCATTCTTGAGTGTGAGGAAGCGGCAGAGGAAATCAGCGCAAATGATGAGGTAGAGGTTGATTTTGATACAGGCGTTATTACCAATATCACAACGGGCAAAACCTATAAAGCCCAACCCTTCCCGCCCTTTATTCAGAATATTATCAAAAAAGGCGGATTACTTGCATCATTAAAGGAGTCATAATCGATGAATAAGAATATAGCGGTGCTTGAGGGCGACGGAATCGGCCCTGAAATAGTTGCCGAAGCAATTAAAGTTTTAAATAAAGTTGCAGATAAATTCGGTCACGAGTTTAATTATAGTTATGTGGATATAGGCGGTTGCTCTATTGATAAGCACGGCGTTCCCATAACAGATGAGGGTATGGAAATCTGCAAGAATTCCGATAGTGTGCTTTTAGGTGCAGTAGGCGGACCTAAATGGGATAATGTTGACCCTTCTATAAGACCTGAAAAGGCGCTGCTTGCAGTTAGAAAAGAACTTAATCTTTTTGCAAATTTGCGCCCCACAAAACTTTTCCCCCAACTTAAAAACGCTTCTCCCTTGAAAGCCGAAATAGTTGGAAACGGAATTGATTTGCTTATTGTCCGTGAACTTACGGGCGGTGTTTATTTCGGTAGCCGTGAAACCAAAGAGGTGGGCGGCGAACTTGTTGCCACCGATATTATGCCTTACAGCGAAAGCGAAATTGAGCGCATAGGCAGAGTGGCTTTTAATACCGCTATGAAAAGAGGCAAGCGGTTGGCTTCTGTTGATAAGGCAAATGTTCTTGATACCTCTCGTCTTTGGAGAAAAACAATGCATCGTATAGCCGAAGAATATAAAGAGGTAGAGTTTACCGATATTCTTGTGGATAATACCGCTATGCAACTTATAAAAAATCCCACTCAGTTTGATGTTCTTGTAACTGAAAATATGTTTGGTGATATTCTTTCCGATGAGGCCTCAATGCTTACGGGCTCTATCGGTATGATGCCTTCCGCATCACTTTCTGAGGGAACTCTTGGTATGTATGAGCCAATTCACGGCTCAGCTCCAGATATTGCGGGTATGGATATTGCAAATCCCTTGGGCACCATTCTTTCTGCCGCTATGATGCTTCGCTATTCCTTTGATATGGAAAAGGAAGCCGACCTTATCGAAGCCGCAGTTAATAAGGTGCTCGATGAGGGCTACCGCACATGCGATATTATGGAAGATGGATTTAAAAAGGTGTCTTGCAGCGCTATGGGTACCCTTGTTGCCGATAGAATTTAATCTATTGACAAGTTGAAAATTCAGTAGTATAATACAGAAAACAAAATATGTTAAACCGTTGAGGCGGGAATAACGGCAATTATGCCTTCACAGAGAGTCTGCAATGCTGGAAGCAGATAGGAAACAGGTTGTCAAATGGGCCGCTGAGGGTGCAGTGAAATGTGAAAACAGAGTATTCTGCAACGAGTTGGCATGCGTAAGTTGCCAAGGGTATATTGGTACCTTCAAAGTGCATAGATTTCTCTATGAATTCAAGGTGGCACCGCGGATAAATTGCTTTATTCGTCCTTGACAGATAGAATATTTCTGTCAAGGGCGTTTTTATTTGCAGATAAAAGGAGAAATTATATGTTACTTACTAAACGATGGCGTTATTTGAAATGATTTTAGACCTATATAATTAATGCTTTTCTATGGAGGAAATAAAATGAATTTCAATAATATAAATTTCGATACCTATTTTAAAAACTACCCCGATAAGAGCGGATATTTCGGAAAATACGGCGGATGCTATATCTCCGATGAACTTAAAAAGGCGATGGAGGAAATAACCGAAGCATATTTTACCATCTGTAAATCCAGTAAGTTTATAAGTGAACTTCGCAGAATCAGAAAAGATTTTCAGGGCAGACC
>JAZNFF010000018.1:0-21873 GCA_045588995.1 Acutalibacteraceae bacterium | reverse complement strand
TCTTCGGCAACGTCGGCGGTGTCGGCAATTATATCGATAAGCGTAAGGGCGTTTCCTTCTTTATCAGTATCTATGGGCTCGCTTATGTAAACATCCTGAGCGGTCTTTTTAAGATTTCTGAAATGCATAAGTATCTCATTTTCAATGCATCTTGCGGCGTAGGTTGCAAGGCGGATTCCCTTATCAGAATTAAAGGTTGAAACCGCTTTTATAAGACCAATGGTACCTATAGATATAAGGTCATCCTGTTCGCAACCCGAAGCGTAATATTTTTTGACTATATGAGCCACCAGTCGCAGATTATGTTCGATAAGAGTATTCCGCGCATCAAGATCGCCGTTTTGACATTTCTCTATAAGTTCCGCTTCTTTTTTGGCCGAAAGGGGCGGGGGAAAGGAACCCGCTCCAGTAACGTGCAAAGCGAAATAAACAATGCTTGAAAGTAGATTCAAAAGTGTATTGAAAAACATATAATTTCTCTCCTTATAAGATGGATTAAGAAATTATATGTTTTTATATGCTTGGCAGTTGCTAAATTATATGTTTAAAGTTTTAATTTTGATTTCTGAAATCCTTCATAGTCATACCGTATTTTTTCTTAAATAACGTACTTGCCCAACTGATATTTCCAAAGCCGCTGTCGTAAATAATATCGCTGATATTATCATCGCTGTTTTTGAGCATATTGGCGATATAATTAAGACGCAATCGGTTTACATATTCGCTTACCGTAAGTCCCGTATATTTTTTGAAGCTTCTCGAAATATGCTCTCGGGTTTTATCACAATGGTTGTAAACAAAATCACTACCGTCAACAAAATTATCGCCTTCGCCTAATTTTTCAAGAAGCTCGGCAAACCATAAAGGCATATCCTTGTTATCGATTCTGAAATTGGAAAAATGGCGGTAAAGAAGCTTGAATAAAAGTATTCTTAGTTCGGTTTTGATTTTATCTTGATTATCGATTCCGTATGTGCAGATTTTTTGTAATTGGATATTTATTTTTTCTATATCATTGCTGTTAAGCACGACACAGGGCGGATAAGGTGTGCTTAATAGCTCCTTACTTGGAAATCCATCGCCCAAATAGGAAAAAAGTTCGTTTATCGTTTCCGAGGTAAATAAGATATTAAGCATATAAAATTCAGAGCCATCGGGTCTCATATAATCGTGAACATCATTTGGACGGATAAATACGGTGTCGCCGTATTTTATTACCGTTTCATACCCGTTTACTTGATGAACGGCGTGTCCGTCAAGAACTATGAATATTTCGTAATAGTCGTGATAGTGGGGTCTGAAAAATTCCGTAGCGCTTTCAACATACCTATATCCAAATCCGGTGGATTTATCAATAAAGCGTTCCGCGGTTAGCATTTTTACATCCATTTTATAACACCTCTGAATTTACGATATCACAATACCATAAAAATTATATCACAATACAATTTGTTTTTCAATGCTTATAATAATATAATTAACTTAAAATAACTTTCATTCGAAAGGGGTAAAAATTATGGCATTCTGGAAAGAAAAAGTCGACCGCATATTAGAGTCATTACCCTATAGAACCTATCACGATTTTATGGAGCTTGAAATCTGCGGTCCTGTAGGTTATAAGACCGATAATTCCTTCCCCACGGAAGGTTGGTCAAAATATGACGGACGAATGATTTCGGGTGATGATGACCACTATTGGTTCAGAACTAATTTTAAAACACCTGAAGCTAAAGAGGGCATAAGATATATGCTTCTTATCACCTGCGGCAAGGAAAATCAAGGTGATGCTACAAATCCTCAGGGTATTTTATATCTTAATGGCAAAATGGTGCAGGGAATTGATACCCATCACTATTATGTATATCTTGAGCCCGATACGGATTACGAGCTCTATCATTATGTATATCTGGCTTTAAATCAGTCATCTATAAATCAAAAACTAAGAATAGTCGAGTTTAACGAGGCAACAGAAAAACTGTTTTATGATATTCAGGTGGCTCATCACGCTATTAAGACAATGGATGAAAACAGTCAGGAATATAATATAATTATGCCTTATATTGAAAGGGCGGTTAATTGCCTCGATTTCCGTGAACTTTATTCAGATGAATTCTATGCAGGAATTAAGGCCGCTCAGGGAGTGATGGATGAGTTTTATGAAAAGGAATGCTCGCCTGAAAACAAACCCGTTGTTGCTTGTATCGGTCATACGCATATAGATGTGGAATGGCTTTGGAACAGAGCGCAGACAAGAGAAAAAATCCAGCGCAGCTTCGGTAATGCCAATGAACTTATGAAGGTATATCCCGAGTATAAGTTTATGCTTTCCCAGCCCGAACTTTATCAGTATTTAAAGGAAGAAGCCCCCGAAAAGTATGAGGAATTAAAACAACTCGTCAAAGAGGGTCGATGGGAAGCCGAGGGCTCGATGTTTGTTGAAGCCGATACAAATATTACCTCTGGTGAAGGACTTATCAGGCAGATAGCCCACGGCAAGAAGTTCTTTAAGGATGAATTCGGCGTTGATAACCATATTCTTTTCTTGCCCGATGTTTTCGGCTATACAGGCGCATTACCGCAGATACTTCAGAAAAGCGGAGTTGACCGTTTTATAACCTCTAAAATCAGCTGGAATGATACCAATACAATGCCTATGGATACGTTTATGTGGAAGGGTATTGACGGTACTGAAATCTTTAGCCATTTTATAACCTGTCAGAACTATACCCCCAATCCCGCAAGATATACCACCTATGTTGGTCAGATAAATCCCACGCAGGTTAAGGGTTGCTATCACCGCTATAAGCAAAAGGCCTACTCAAACGAGACGCTCTTGACCTACGGATTCGGCGATGGCGGCGGCGGACCTACCGCGGAAATGCTCGAAAATTATCGCCGACTTGAAAAGGGTATACCTGGTATGCCCGTTGCCAAAATTGATACTCTGCATAACCATATCGAAAGGGTAAAAGCTCAGTTCGATGAATCTTGCAAGAAACTTAGAAAAACTCCTAAATGGATAGGGGAGATGTATCTAGAATTTCATAGAGGTACATATACTTCCGCCGCCAATGTTAAGCGCGGAAACCGTAAATCTGAATTTGGTCTTCAGAGAGCTGAAGCCCTTTCCTTTACCGACCTATACCTCGGCGGTAATTACGATAGCGAGGGAATTAATAACGCTTGGAAAAAGGTGCTCCATAACCACTTCCACGATATTCTTCCCGGTTCTTCCATTGCCTCCGTTTATGAAGGAACGGATAAAGATTATGCCGAACTCGAAGAATTCTATAGAGGCATTGAAAAAGAAAAACTAAATTCTATCGCTAAAAATATCAATACCAAGGGCGGTATTTTGGTTTATAATCCAATGGGTATCGAGTGCGAAGGTTTAGTTAAGATTGATGGTAAAACCTATGAAACCGAAAAAATAGCGCCAATGGGTTACAAGGTAATCTCTGATATTGATAAATCCTGCCTTGTTAAAATTGATGGACTTACCGCAGAAAATGAATATTATGTAATGACCCTTGATAAAGCGGGTAGAATTTCCCGTCTTTACGATAAGGTTAACGACCGCGAAGTATTTACAGGTCTTGCCAACGAAATCCAAACCTTTGAAGATAGGCCCCGAAACTATGAAAACTGGGAAATCAGTGACTTCTATAAGCAAAAGCAGTGGACCATTGATTCCGATGCCGAAATCACCCCTGTTTTCGACGGTAGCCGCGCAGGCTTCAAGGTTGTTCAAAAATATTTGAAATCAACTATTATTCAGAATATTTGGTTATATTCTCGTAACCGCAGAATTGATATTGATAACGATATTGATTGGCAGCAACATCAGATTCTCGTTAAAGCCGCATTCCCCTTGGATATTAATTCCGATAGCGTTACCTGCAATATTCAGTTCGGTAACATCGAGCGTCCTACAACCGCTAACGGCTCCTTCGAAGAGGCCAAGTTCGAAATCAGCGCTCATAAGTGGGTTGATATGTCCGAAAGCGGATACGGCGTCGCTATTCTTAATGACTGCAAGTATGGTTACAGTGTTGAGGAAAACGTCCTTAAGCTCACTATGCTTAAATGCGGTGTTTGGCCTAATCCCAATAGTGATGTTGGCAGACATATCTTTACCTATTCAATTCTTCCCCATAGCGGCGACTTCCGTGAAGGCGATGTCGTCAAAGAAGGTTATATGCTTAACCAACCCGTTTCCTTTATGGAAATCGGCGCAAATAACGGTGATATGGCAGAGGAATTTTCTCTCGTTTCTGCCGATAAGAAGAATATCGTTATCGAAACTGTTAAAAAGGCAGAGGATAGCGAAGATATGGTTATTCGCCTTTATGATGCTTTCGGCGGAAAGGTTAAAACCAATATTACCGTTGCAGAGGGCTTTAAAGAAGCTTATATTTGCGATATGCTTGAAAATGAACTTGAAAAACTTCAATTTGACGGAAAGAGTGTTAAAATTCCCGTTTCCAATTACGAAGTAGTAACCCTTAAGTTCAAAAGATAAAATTAAAACTCCGATTGACTTTAAGTCAATCGGAGTTTCTTTATACTATTTCGCCGAAACATTTTTCCATATCACTATGAAGAATTTTAACCTTAAAAATTTTACCCGTTATATTTTCTTCTGATTTAACCTGAACTCTGGAATAATTCTCGGTGTATCCTTCATAAATTCTATCCTTGCAGGTTTCAAATAAAACGGTTACGATTTTTCCGCAAAGAGATTTTAAAAATTCGGCTTCACCTTCTCTTGTCACTTTAGCCATAAGTTTTGCTCGGCGTTGCTTTTCGGCGGCGGTAACCTGATTATTTAAGGCGGCGGCAACTGTACCTCTGCGGCGTGAATATGAAAATATATGTGCCCTTGCAAATTTTGCCTTTTGTGCAAAGGCCAAATTTTCCTTAAATTCTTCCTCTGTTTCGCCTGCAAAACCAACCATAATATCGGTGGTGATTGCGGCATCGGCAAATATATTTCTTATTCGCGTTATTAGGTCAAAATAGAAAGCGCTGTCATAATGGCGGTTCATACGCCTGAGCGTCGCATCACAACCCGACTGCAAAGAAAGGTGAAATTGCGGACAAAATTTTTCTTGAGATTTTAGTCGCTTTAGCATTTCATCGGTAATGTGGTCGGGCTCCAAAGAACCGAGACGCACCCTCTTTATCCCTTCAATCTCGCAAACCGCATCAACGGCATCGCAAAGGTTAAATTCTGTACCTTTTCCGTATGCCGAAAGGTTTATGCCCACGAGAACAATTTCGCTAAATCCGTTTTCAGAAAGTCGAAGGGCCTCTTTTTTGATATCTTCAATATCTCTTGACCTTACCCGTCCTCGAGCATAGGGGATAATACAGTAGGAACAAAATCTATCGCACCCATCCTCAATTTTCATATATGCCCTTGTTCTTTCTGGGAAGGCGGAAATAGTGGGGGTATTGTATTTATCGCCGTTTTCGTGTTTGGGTATACAAAGAATTTTCTCGCCCGTTTTAAGATATTCTTCCAAAAGGGTTAAAATATTGCCTGAATTGCGGTTTCCCGCTACAATATCCACTTCTGGAATATATCTAATCTTTTCGGGAAATGCCTGCGCCATACATCCCGTAAGCACTATAATTGCATCAGGGTAGAGTTTTCGTTGTTTTCTGATAAGCTGTCTTGTTTTTCGGTCGCTTTCGGCAGTAACAGTGCAAGAATTTATAATAATTATATCTGCAGGTGTTTCGGGATTTGATGTGTATCCATTTTGCAAAAAAAGTTCCGATAAAGCGGCAGATTCATATTGATTCACTTTGCATCCAAGGGTTAAAAAATGTATATTCATAAACCTCTCCGAGAGTTATTTTTTGTTTTTCTTAAAGCGTTTTCGGTATTCAGAAGGAGTTAATTTATACTGCTTTTTAAAACTTCTGTAGAAATAAGCCGCATCTGAAAATCCCGATTTTACGGCAATTACCGAAATATCTTCCTTGCTGTCTTCTAAGAGTTTTTTGGCATAGTCAAGACGGGAAACAAGAATATAGTTCATTATAGTGGCACCCGTAACGCTTTTGAATTTGCGACAGAAATAGGATTCATTATAGTTAAACATTTTGCTTACGGATTTTGATGAAATCTTATCAAGAAAATGCTCGTTAACATATTTTAAAACTTCGGCAAACTTGATATCCGCTTGGGAAGGAATCTTATATGATTCCAAACAGTTGTCATATAATAGACCGATAAGCACATATAACCTTCCTATTATGATAAGAGGGTTAGCATTGCTTTTATTAAGTGCATAAATTTCATCAAGCACCTTTATTACCTCGGGATGATTGGTTTTGGGTGCGAAAATGGTTGTAAAGTTCATTAAACTTTCAATATATATAGGGGATGCTTTTGTTTGGTTGAAAAGATTTTCTACATCAAATTTAATTGTATAATATGATACTCCGTCTTCACCTGCAGTACCGTAGTGCAACTGTTCGGGACAACAGATAACGGCGTCGCCTTCCTTTAAAATAATATCATCGTTACCGCGTTTAAAGTGAAATGTGCCCTTGATAACTCTGGAAATTTCCATAAACTCGTGCCAGTGTAAAGGGCAAGCGAGAAATCCGGGGTCGCATACGTAAGGCAGTGCAGAAACGGATTTTTCTCCCGGAATTGTCCATTCCGGAGCAGTTTCTTTTAAGGTTATGTAATTAATGTATCCCATAATTTACCATCCTGTAATTATTCTCTGAGTTTTGCAGATTTGCGGTATTCGCGGGGCGTTTCGCCGTAATGCCTTTTAAAACTGCGGCAAAAATAGGGGAAATCACCAAAACCGCATTTTTCGGAAATATCCGAGATGCTTTCATTTGTGTCTTTGAGCAGTTTAATAGATTCTTCAAGGCGTAAAATTAAAATATAATTCATAATATTTGTGCCGGTAATTTCTTTGAATTTGCGGCAAAAATACGATTTATTGTAACCGAATTCATGACTCACATTTTCTACGGAAATTTTGTTTTTAAAGTTTTCGTTTATGTATTTAATTACATTTCCAAACTTTATATCGGAAGGGGAAGGACTTTTTTTAAAGGTAAAAAGGCAGTGTTCCCATAAAAGCCCTAAAATTTCATAAACGGCCGAAATAATAAGCAGAGAGTGACTTCGTCCTACGGTACACATACTATATAATTTATCAAAACACTCTATTATCTTTTCATTATCGGTTTTGATATTAAAAGTTGCAGTAAAATTAACAAGTGGTTCAAGATATTTAAAAGAGGGGACGGTGGAATTAAGAAAATAACTAACATCAAACATCAAAACATCGTAATCCGCGCCGTTATTGCCCGACACGCCTCTATGAAGTTGTTCAGAGCAAACTATTCCCATTTCACCTTTTTTAAGAATAACGGATTCTTCACCGCGCTTAAAGTGAAGTTCGCCTTCATTCATTCGCAGAAGTTCAACCCTTTCATGCCAATGTTCAGCGAAGCACAAAAAGGCGGAATTTTGATGAACGTGAAGTGCTCGAACGGGTTTTTCACCGTAAACTACGGGGAATAATTCTTTATTGGTAGGACTTTTCATAATTTCCTCACATAAGTCAATATTTATCAAATTTAAGTAAAAATAATTCAACTGCTGTCTACGAGAGTATATTATCATAGAATTGTGAATTATTCAACACTTTGGAGGAATTTTTATGAAAATTGGCAATTTAATCATTTTTTATAACACGGGAGAAATGGAAGAAAAATTCAAAATTCAGAACAAAAACGGCTTTAATAGTTGTCAACTTTGTTGCTGGAATATGGATTTGCTTACCAAAGAAAACGCAGAGTTCATAAAAGGGTTATCTCAAAAATACGAAGTGGAAATCTCGGCCTTCTGGTGTGGCTGGCAAGGACCTGTTGTTTGGAATTTTTACGAGGGACCCAAAACCTTGGGTCTTGTGCCTCCTGAGTACCGTGAAATGCGTGTTGCGGATTTAAAAAAGGGCTGCGATTTTGCGGAAATGCTTGGCGTAACAGATGTAGCAACCCATATGGGTTTTATTCCCGAAAATCCCAATGACCCCGAATTTATACCCTTCTGTAATGCAGTGCGTGAGGTAGCAGAATATGCAAAATCTAAAGGCCTTTGGATTTTATTTGAAACAGGTCAGGAAACACCTACCGCTATGCTTCGTTGCTTTGAGGAAGTTGGTACCGATAATTTAGGTGTCAACCTTGATACTGCAAATCTCATTCTTTACGGTAAGGCAAATCCCGTTGATGCATTGGATGTTTTCGGTAAATATGTAAGAAATCTTCATGCAAAAGATGGTGTTTATCCTATTAACGGTAAAAATCTTGGCAGAGAAACCAAGATTGGCGAAGGTAAAGTTGATTTTAGAGCATTATTTAAAAAACTTAAAGAATTAGGTTATGATTCTTATGTTACCATCGAAAGAGAAATTGGCGGTGAACAGCAGTTAATTGATGTTCTCGAATCTAAAAAATATCTCGAAAAAATGATTGAGGAGGCATAAACTATGTTGAAAGTTGGTTTAGTTGGCGTCGGAGGTATCAGTACTGAGCATATTAGATGTTGGGATAGATACGAAAATGCAGAGCTTACGAGTATTTGCGATATCCGTGAGGAGCGCTTGAATATGCACCCCTCTAAAAAGCATTATACGGATTTTGATTTAATGATTGATAGCGAGGATTTCGATATAATTGATATCTGCCTCCCTACATATTTGCATACGGAATATGCATTAAAATGCCTTAAAAAAGGTATTAACGTTATCTGCGAAAAACCCATTTCTCTCAATCGGGATGATGTTGATTTGATTTATAATACTGCCAAGGAAAATGGCGTTAAATTTATGGTAGCGCAGGTGCTCCGCTTCTGGCCCGAATATGAATTTATAAAAGAGGTTTATGACAACGGGCGTTACGGTAAACTTTTAGCGGGTAAAATGTCCCGCTTGGGTTCCTATCCCAAATGGTCTTGGGATAATTGGTATACCGACCCTGAACGCAGCGGCCTTGTACCCTTTGATTTGCATATTCACGACCTTGATTTTATGGTTTACTCTTTTGGTAATCCTAAGGTTGATAACAGCATAAAGGTAATATGTGATGATAACTATTATATGGCTAATACTTATAATTTCGGAGATTTTTCCATAGTTTCCGAAGCGTCTTGGTATAATTCGCCTTATCCCTTTGTATCACCCTTTGTATTCAATTTTGAGAAGGCGGTTATAGCATTAGAAAACGGAAGCTTTAAGGTTTATGAAAGTAACGGAAAAGTTACCGATCTTAGAAGCTCATCCTCAGTTGAGGGAGAGGTTTCTATTCCTACCGGAAGCGCTTATTATAACGAAATTGAGTATTTTGCCGATTGTGTTATAAACGGTAAAGAGCCCGATAGAATAAAACCCGAAGAACTCAAAACGGTAATAGATATATTAAATAAGTAGGTCTTTAAAATGAAAAAATTCAAAGCGGCGGTTATCGGATGCGGTAATATTTCACCCAGACATCTTGAGGCCATTACAGCCCTTGATTATGTAGAACTTGCGGCGGTATGCGATAATAAAGAAGATGTCGCAAAGCAAACCGCATTAAAATACAACACTAAGTATTATACCGATTATGAAGAAATGTTTGAAAGGGAAGAACTGGATGCAGTGCATATATGCCTTCCTCATTATCTTCATACAATGGTTTCGAAAAGGGCGCTTCAAAATGGAGTCAATGTAATTTGTGAAAAACCGATGAGCATCGATTTTGAATCGGCCAAGGAAACCGTAGAATTGGCCAAAAAACTCGATTTAAAATATGCCATAATTTTTCAGTGCCGATATAATACCCCTTCAAGTGTTGTTAAAAAACGCATAGAGGAAGGAAAACTCGGCGCCGTTAAAAGCGGAAGCACAATGCTCACCTGGACCCGACCCGATGATTATTATTCTTCTTCCGATTGGAAGGGGACTTGGGATAAAGAAGGCGGCGGCGTTATAATCGACCAGGCAATTCACTCCATAGATTTGGCCAATTGGTTTGTTGATAGCGAAATTGAAAGCGTTGAGGCATCGCTTCATAACCGAAATCATAAATGTATGGCGGTAGAGGATACGGGCGAAGGACTGATTAAATATAAAAACGGCGCCTTAATTTCATTTTTCGCTATGAATAACTACGCTATAAATGAGCCCATTGAAATTCGCCTTTGTTGTGAAAAGGGAAGGGTTAAACTATCCTATGACGATGCCACGATTTTTTATAACGACGGCAGCATAGAAACGGTAAAAAATGAACCCCAGAAAATCGTTACATATAAAGATGGTAAGGAATATTGGGGCTATCAACACGCTATACAGATTGACCGTTTCTATAAAAGCATAGCGGGTGAAATTCCCCTTGAAATAAGTGGGGAAGAAGCGCTTAAAATCCAAAAAATCATTTGTGAAATTTATAAAAATAATAAATTGTAATTAATGGGAAACGGGCAAATTTAAATATTTGCCCGTTTTATCTATTGAAAATTCTTTTTCTTTAGGTTATAATTTATTTGATATTGTTGAGAGGAAAATAAAATGAATATTACAAATGATATAAAATATATTGGCGTAAAAGATTTAGATATAGATTTATTTGAGGGCCTATATAAAGTCAAAAGCGGAATTTTCTATAATTCCTATGTTATAATTGATGAGAAAATTGCGGTAGTCGATACGGTTGAAGCTCGCTTTTTTGAAGAGTGGAGTAAAAAACTTGATGTCGCTTTAGAGGGTAGAAAACCCGATTATCTCATAGTTCAGCATATGGAACCCGACCATTCTGCAAATATATTTAATTTTGCAGGTAAATATCCCGATTGTCAGATTGTGGCTTCAAATAAGGCATTTAATATGTGCGAAAATTTCTTCGGCACCGATTTTGCGGATAGAAGAATTGTGGTAGGTGAAGGCGATGCCCTTTCGCTCGGGAAGCATAATCTTACCTTCATGACCGCCCCTATGGTGCATTGGCCCGAAGTTATCCTTACCTACGATGGTTTCGATAAAGTGCTTTTCTCGGCCGATGCATTTGGAAAATTCGGTACCGATGAAAAGGAAGAATGGCTTAACGAAGCGCGAAGATATTATATCGGTATTGTTGGTAAATACGGCGCTCAGGTTTCGGCTCTTCTTAAAAAAACCGCTAACTTGGAAATCGAGAAAATTTGCTCTTTGCATGGACCCGTGCTTACCAAAAATTTGGGCTACTATATAGATAAGTATATGACCTGGGCTACCTATACTCCAGAAGAAGATGGAGTTTTAATTGCATATACTTCTATTTACGGGAATACTAAAAAAGCGGCAGAGTATTTATATCAGCGCCTAAAAACCCTCGGTTGCAAAGTTTCTGTTTATGATTTGGCAAGAAGCGATATGTATGAGGCGGTAGCGGATGCCTTCAAGTTTAGTAAAACCGTTTTGGCTACAACAACATATAACGCCGATATTTTCCCCTATATGCGCGAGTTTATTGCAAAACTTACTGAGCGCAATTTCTCGGGCAGAACGGTAGGATTTATTGAAAACGGCAGTTGGGCGCCTATGGCCACCAAAATAATGAAGCAGAGATTGGAAACTGCTAAAAATATAACCTTTGCCGAAAATTCGGTTACCTTAAATTCTGCTTTAACCGATGATAATAAAAAACAACTCGATGCCCTGGCAGAAGAGTTATTAAAATGATGGAGGTAAATAAAATGAAATACGTATGTGATGTTTGCGGATGGGTTTACGACGAAGAGGTTGGCTCTCCCGAAAACGATATCCCCGCGGGTACAAAGTTTGAGGATCTTCCCGATGATTTTGTTTGTCCCCTTTGCGGCGTAGATAAAGAAAATTTCAGCAAAGAAGATTAATTTAGTTAAAGCCGTACAGATTTTATCATCTGTGCGGCTTTATTTTTTTACATAAAGTTAGTTGCTAAAGTTAAGTTAAAGTGGTATAATAATCTTTAATCTAAATTATCGGAGAATTCTATGTATAAGATACTTACAAAAAAAATTCTGAATCCTACTGTTACCGAAATGGATATTGAAGCACCTTTGGTTGCCAATAAAGCTCGCGCGGGTCAGTTCATCATTTTAAGAGTTGATGAAGAGGGGGAGAGAATACCCCTTACCGTTGCAGGTGTAGATAAGGATAAGGGTTCGGTTAAAATAATTTTTCAGTTAGTCGGCGCCACAACACTTAAACTCGCCGCTAAAGAAGAAGGAGATTACCTTGAGGATTTTGTAGGTCCTCTTGGTACCGCTACCCATATAGAAGGTCTTAAAAAGGTCTGCATCATAGGTGGCGGCGTTGGTTGCGCGATTGCTATGCCTGTAGCCGCGGCTTTAAAAGAGCAGGGCGCAGATGTTACAAGTGTTATCGGTTTTAGAAATAAAGACCTTGTAATATTAGAAGATGAATTTAATTCTATTTCGAATAGGGTTTTCCTTATGACCGATGATGGCTCTTACGGGGAAAAGGGTAATGTTTGTATGCCCCTTGAAAATCTTCTTAAAAACGGCGAAAATTTCGATATGATTATCGCCATCGGTCCTCTTATTATGATGAAATTCGTGGTTGAAACCGCAAGACCTTACGGTGTTCCCGTTACCGTTTCTATGAATCCTATTATGATTGATGGAACGGGTATGTGCGGCGGATGCCGATTAACTCTTCATCAGGATGGTAAAAAAGTAACTAAATTTGCTTGTGTTGACGGCCCCGATTTTAACGGATACGAGGTTGATTTTGATGAGGCGATGTCAAGAGGCAGAATGTATGCGGATTTTGAACGCCATGCCTATGAAGAAACCTGTAATCTCTTTGCAAAGGAGGTTAAATAATGGCTTTAATACCTCAAAAAAACGAAATGCCAACCAGAGAACCTCAAGTCAGAGCCAAAGATTTTAAAGAGGTAACTTTGGGTTATAGCGAAGAAATCGCCGTAGCCGAAGCGCAAAGATGTCTAAACTGCAAGAATAAACCTTGTGTGGATGGTTGCCCCGTTAATATTGATATTCCCGATTTTATTTCGAAAATCGCCTCTCGCAATTTTGAGGGCGCATATGAATCTATCTCAAAATCATCTTCTTTGCCCGCAGTTTGCGGCAGAGTTTGTCCTCAGGAAAAGCAGTGCGAAAGTAAATGCACAATGGGTATTAAATTTGAGCCCGTTGGTATAGGCCGTCTTGAGCGTTTTGTTGCCGATTGGCATAATGAAAATAGTAACGTTGTTCCCAATAAAGCTCAAAGCAACGGCAAAAGGGTAGCGGTTGTGGGCTCAGGTCCTTCGGGACTTGCCTGTGCGGGCGACCTTATTAAAAAGGGCTACGATGTGACCGTGTTTGAAGCGCTTCATACCGCAGGCGGTGTTTTGGTTTACGGCATTCCCGAATTCCGCTTACCAAAATCCATCGTTAAAAAAGAGGTGGAAACCCTCAAAGCACTCGGCGTTGATATTGAGACAAACGTAGTAATCGGTAAAACTTTAACCGTTGATGAACTTTTTGATATGGGCTATGAGGCGGTGTTTATCGGCTCGGGTGCGGGTCTTCCCAACTTTATGGGGATTGAAGGCGAATCACTTAAGGGCGTTTATTCCGCCAATGAGTTTTTAACCCGCAGCAATCTTATGAAGGCATATCTCGATAATTCCTCAACACCTATCATTAAAGGCGGCAAGGTTGCCGTTGTAGGCGGCGGCAATGTGGCAATGGATGCGGCAAGAACTGCTCTTCGCCTTGGTGCAGAAAAGGTATACATTGTTTATAGACGCTCTATGGATGAACTTCCCGCCCGTAAAGAAGAGGTGGAACACGCCATAGAAGAAGGTATAGATTTTAAACTTCTTTGTAATCCCGTAAAGATTATCGGCTACGAAAATAAAGAGGATATAAGGGATAGCAAAAACGGATTTGTAACAGGTATCGAGTGCATAAGGATGGAACTCGGCGAACCGGATGAGAGAGGTCGCCGCCGCCCTGTACCCGTAGAAAATTCGGAGTTTACTTTGGATGTCGATGCGGTTATTATGGCCATAGGCACTTCACCTAATCCTTTAATTAAAAACACCACCGAGGGACTTACTGTTAATTCCCGCGGAGGTATAGTCGTTAATGAAGATGGTCTTACTTCTAAAGAAGGGGTATTTGCAGGGGGCGATGCCGTAACGGGCGCCGCAACCGTAATTTCCGCTATGGGCGCGGGTAAAATCGCCGCTAAAGCCATAGATGAATTTTTAAATAAGCAATAATAAACACGCTCACAGAAACGGCTGATTGTCATAAGGATGTCTTGTGACAGACAAAATAGTATAATATGTATTACCGCCGAGAGTGCCCATTACGTACTCTCGGCGGTGTTTGTTATACAAAAATGTGCAACTTTACGTATTTAATAAAAATTGATATAATATTTTTAACTTTTTTCAAAAACCACACAACCTTTTCATTCTGATTTGTGTCTAAAAGATGAGCGCTTAAAAATGGGAGGTCCCAAATTCCAAGAAAGGAGAGTGCATATGTACTATCAAAACGAGTCGGACGAAACTTTGGTATTGCTTACACTTGCGGGCGAGCAAACTGCATACGAGCATTTGGTAACACGCTACCAAAGGGCAGTAATATCTTCTGCGATTACAGTTACAAAAAATCACTTTATGGCTGAAGATGCTGCGCAGGATGCCTTTGTTACAGCTTGGATGAAGCTAAATACCTTGCAAGAACCTAAAAAATATGGTTCTTGGGTGTGTCGCATCGCTAAGAACTGCGCTTTAAATATGATAAGCAGATACCGCAGTTTCCTTCCGCTTGATGTGGTGGATAACTTAAATATTACCAACGATGGAGCAAATAACCCCGCAGAACTTTATGCACTGTCCGAGGAACGAAACGAAGTAAACAAAAGCATCGAGATGTTGCCCGAAAAGGTAAGGCAGATTATTCAGCTGCACTATTTTGACGATCTTTCTATCGCGGAAATAGCAGATCGAATGCGTATTTCAGAAGGAACGGTCAAGCGGCAGCTTCACGATGGCAGAAAACAAATCAGAAAGGAACTTTGCGCTATGAATGAAAAGTATAGTGATACTCTTGTACAGCGTGTTATGAAGAAGGTTGAAGAACTGAAATTGTGGCAAGTCAAAAACGACAAGAGTGGTTTTGAAAAGGAATATGCGCAGGTGCTGCGCGAGGTGGAGGAGCTCCCCGAATGTACTGAAAAGCAACACGCGCTTGCAGATGTGCTGATGCGCGGTTGGTGGTGGCTTCCCGGCAAAAAGAACGATGCTCTGTTTGCTCGTATTGTGGATGCCGCTACGGATGGTAAGAATGAGGAGGTAATGACCTTTATTGTTGCCCGTGAGGATTCGAAGGTATATGGCGGAGCACGTGTTGACTTTATCCGTGATAAGCAGATTCCTCGTCTTGAAAAAGCAGGATTTGTTAAGGCTCTTGGGCGCGAGTGGTTTTGGCTCGGCTATAATTTGTTCCGAGAGGGAAAAGTAGAGGAAGGTCAAGCCGCATACGATAAGGTAGAAGAAATACTTGCGAAAGAAGATGCTTACCGCACGCTTGTGCCTTATGCTCGGAAGATGGAAGAAATACTTGCGTCCGAGTATAAGGAAAAAAGCGAAAAACGTTATCTTATAGGTGCAAACGCTGAGGAATATCGTTTTATTGATAAAAAACCTTGTTTTTGGAACAGCGAAGGCTTTGGTGAAGGAACTTTGAATTCGATAGACAGAACTGCAAGACACATATTCCGTAGTTCATCAAGGTGTGACGGAAATTTCTTTGCGGATATTTCTCTTGGAGAAACATTTGTGGGTTCTGACGGTACGACACTTTGCTACATATCGGACACCGAAACCGTGAAAACACCTTGTGGCAGATTTGATAACTGTCAACTTTGGATTACAAAGCTTTGGGACGATGACGGAAAGTCCATCTTCAAGAGCTATTATAAGGATGGAGTTGGAATTGTAAGACACGAGCATACCAATGACGGAATAACGGAAGCGTACTCCCTTAAAGCATATAGCATAAAGATTCCAAAAGGATTGTTGCCGCTTGATGCGGGTAACACGTGGGAATATGTTTCCGAACACGATCCCAAATCAATAACTTCCGAACTGATATTTACGGTATCTTTTGCAAACGATGAGAAAACTCTCATTTCCTCGTGGGAAAATTTAATTCGTACCAAGTACAACGAAAATTCGTGGCTTGAAATGATAGGTCAGATACGGTGTGATTATTGCGATGAAAAGAATGGTAAAGAGTTTATTTGTGATGTATATTCTGCTATAGAACGTGCAGGGCAGCTTGCTGTAACACCTATGGAAAAGGCTCATACTAAAGCTGCAACATCTGTAGCACGGAGAATACTTGAAACTGACTCTACTTTTAATCCTAATTATACAGCAACAGGTCATTGGAATTTCTTTGCAAAAAATGCAGTTCAAAAGAAAAAAGATACTCTCTATCTTACTCATAACTATCGTTGGTCATTTGAGTGGAAAAATACGGGCAGTATGGGTGCCGCTGAAAATCCAATTCTTTATAACGATATATTGGGCATTTTGCAGGATGCGACAAAATGTATTTGGTCGGATGAGTGGTGCGTTGGGGTATCTCCCATTGTTGAATATACGAAATGGGATCGAACTGTTAAAACGCAGATTACCTGTGAGGATGGCGGAACAATTACCACGAAAGCCGGAATCTTTGATAACTGTTTAAAACTTTGTCTTGATATCGGAGGAATGGAAGACGGATGGTCATACCGCGGAGGTAAGAAGGTTTACTATTTTGCTGATGGAATTGGAATCATTCGTACCGAAAATGAATTTTGCGGTGGCGCAAGAACAGCAGTTTACGAATTGACATCCTATGAAGGTATAGGCAAAGGCTTTATGCCAATATCTGATGGTCTGGTACGCAGATATGATGCAATTAATCTGACCGATGGCTTTGTAGGTGCAGTAGAATATACATACATAGCAGATGATGACGGCGATATCGTTATATTTGCAGACCGCACGGGTATTCGTGAGCTTCCACCCCCTATTACACAGTATAGCGCTATTGAGGCTGAGGTCATTGAAGATCGTTTGTGGGATGCAGGCAAACACAATGAAAGCCGTCTTTGTCACGATATTAACAACTTCAATCTTCTTTGTCATTTCTTTGGTCGTCCGGCAAGACATTGGGCAGCGCAGGAAAAGGCGGTTGCTTGGAATAAGTATCGTTTGAAAATAATGGAAGGGCTTGGTGACGGAATCGTACCTGATGCTTGGCTCGGACATTACGCAAGCACAAGTTTCCGTACGGCGTGTGCTTTGTTTGGCTGCGGCAAAAAAGATGAAGGATATGAATGGCTTGAAAAAGCATTTGAAGCTTATCCCAAGTGGGATAATATCCCCAATGGTACTGAAATGGATGTGGGAGATCCGCTGATTTATGGCGGTATTAAGGTTGTCAAAGGAAAGGATTTAATAAAGCTTCCCAACGGTACAATAGAACCTATAACCTACGACCATTTATTTGAGGGCACTTGCAGTCTTATGTATTATGGTATGACTGCACCTCGAGGATGGGAATGGTTTAATCCTGTTCGTAACGAAGAACGCTTCAAGGAATACATTGAACGAGCTAAAAAGATGGCTAATAAATAATTACAAAATTACACCGCCGAGAGCAACTATAATGGTTGCCCTCGGCGGTGCTTTGTATCAGATGGGGCGAGCAAGGATTTTTTATCTATATAGAACCAGCATCGCCTTTGGCTGTACGCCAAAGGCAAATCATCAGGCAGAAGCCCGGACCCGCTTGAGAAAAGTACGGACAGTCGAAACTGTCCGTACCATTCAAATACATTGCCTTATGCTGAAACATCCTTATGAGAAACAGCGTAAACTGTGAGCGTTTAATTTTATTCAATTCCTAAAATATCGTTCATATCGTAAAGACCGGCTTCTTTATTATAAATAAACTTTGCGGCCTTTAAAGCGCCTGCGGCAAATACCTGCTTTGAATAAGCGCTATGAGAAACGGTTATCACTTCATCGCAACCTGCGAAAATTACATCGTGTTCGCCAACAATGGTGCCGCCTCTTACGGAGTGGATACCGATTTCGTTTTTAGGGCGCTTTTGCCTTTTTGAGTGACGGTCATACTCGTAATTGTATTTATCATCAAACTGCGAATTAACTGCGTTTGCAAGCATTAAAGCGGTACCCGAAGGTGCGTCAAGTTTCTGGTTGTGATGCTTTTCGATGATTTCAATATCAAAGTCCTCGCCTAAAAACGCCGCCGCTTTTTTAGCAAGTGAACAAATAAGATTTACTCCAAGGGACATATTGGCGGTAAAGAAAACGGGAATTTTATTTGCTGCCGCTCTGATTTTTTCAATTTGCTCGGGGGAATAACCCGTAGTTGCTAAAACGCAGGGCACTTTTTGTGCCGTGGCATAAGCAAGAAGGCCTTCGAGAGCGGAAACGTTGGAAAAATCAATAATAACATCGGGTTTTACGCTCACTTCGTTAAAGTCAGATAAAACGGGAAAGGATAGTTCCTTTCTGAAGGCATCAACGCCGCAGATAATCTGTGTGTCTTCATCTTCCGCTACGCAGGTCGCAACATTCTGGCCCATCTTTCCGCATGCGCCAACAAGCAATATTTTAATCATCTTTTTTCACATCCAAGTTCTTTGCTTTATAATTTAAAACCGCATTCAATAAGTTTATTTCTAAGATTTTCCTTTAAAGAATCAGCCATAGGGTAAAGGGGAAGTCGGCAGGGTCCAACATCCATACCTAATATATTCATTGCCTCTTTAACGGGGATAGGGTTAACATCGCTGAATAGCGCGTTAATAAGCCCTGTATGTTTAACCTGAAGTTCGCGGGCTTTATCAATATCACCTTTAAAATATGCTTCGCACATATCGTGCATAACGCGAGGAGCGATATTCGAAAGCACCGAAATAACACCGATTCCACCGAGAGACATTATAGGTATTGTCTGGTCATCGTTGCCCGAATAAACATCCAGTTCATCTCCGCATAAATACTTGGTTTGAGCAACGGAAGATAAATCGCCGTTGGCTTCCTTGGTAGCAACGATATTCGGGTGTTTTGAGAGTTCTTTATAGGTTTCGGGCTTTATGGCAACGCCCGTACGGGAAGGAACATTATAAAGAATAATCGGCTTGTTTACTCGGTCTGCAATATAATTATAGTGCGCAACAAGACCTGCTTGAGAGGTTTTGTTATAATAGGGTGCTACCATCAAAAATGCATCGGCGCCCGCCATTTCGGCATCACGGCAAAGTTCAACGGAGTAAACCGTATCGTTGCTTCCCGTACCCGCAATAATGGGTACTCGGCCTTTGGCGGCCTTAACCGAATCTTCTATAACTTTTACGTGTTCATCATAACGAAGGGTTGATTTTTCTCCCGTAGTTCCGCAGATTACAAGGGCATCAATGCCGCCCTTTATCTGTTCATCAACCAGGGTAGAAAGTCGAGCAAAATTTACACTTCCGTCACTGTTCATTGGAGTTACAAGAGCCGTAGCGGCGCCTGTAAAAATTCTGTTTTTCATAAGAACAACCCCTTTAATTTATTTTTAGATTATATTCTATCGGAATTAATCCATATAACCCTTTGCGCAAAGAAGTTCTGCAAGTAAAACTGCTCCGCCTGCAGCGCCACGGAGAGTATTATGGGAAAGGCATACAAACTTATAGTCGTACTGAGTATCCTCACGAAGACGGCCTACAGAAACTGCCATACCGCCTTCAAGATTGCGGTTGAGCTTGGTTTGTGGCATATTGTCCTCGGTAAAGTAGTTGAGGAACTGACGGGGAGCGTGGGGGAGAGCAAGTTCTTGGGGAACGCCTGAAAATTCTTCCCAGCATTTAAGAATTTCCTCTTTTGAGGGTTTATTTTTAAAGGAAACGAAAACTGCGGCCATATGTCCGTCAGAAACCGGAACACGAAGGCACTGTGCGGTAAATTTGGGACTATCGGCAAGAGCAATTTCGCCATTTCTTACCTCACCCCAGATTTTAAGGGGCTCACGTTCGCTCTTTTCTTCTTCACCGCCAATGAAGGGGATAACGTTATCTACCATTTCGGGCCATCTTTCGAAGGTCTTACCGGCGCCCGAAATTGCCTGATAGGTGCAAACAAGGCATTTATCTACGCCATATTTCTTATCAAGGGGGAAGATAGCGGGGACATAGCTTTGAAGCGAGCAATTGGATTTAACGGCAATAAAGCCCTTCTTTGTTCCAAGACGCTCTCTCTGAGAAGCGATAACATCGAGGTGATTATCATTAATTTCGGGGATAACCATAGGAACATCGGGGGTGAAACGGTGGGCGCTGTTATTTGAAACAACGGGGCATTCGAGCTTGGCGTATGCTTCTTCAAGGGCCTTGATTTCATCCTTCTTCATATCAACTGCGCAGAAAACGAAATCAACTAAACCTGCTACGGTTTCCATATCCTTTACTGCATCGTAGATTTTCATTTCGCTGAGGTTTTCGGGAATTGGGTCGGTCATTGCCCAACGACCATCTACTGCCTCTGCATAGGTTTTACCGGCGCTTCTTCCGCTAGCCGCCAAGGCGGTAACATTAAACCAGGGGTGGTCGGCAAGTAAAAGAGCAAATCTCTGACCTACCATACCCGTTGCACCGATGATGCCTACATTGTACTTTTTCATTGTAATCAACTCCAAATAAAAGAAAAAAATAGTTGCCATATGACCGATTTTGCAATATAATAAATAAATATTAAGCGTAAACCATAATCATACATAATAAATATAACATTTATATAATTATTTGTCAAACTATTTGAAGGGAAAAATAGCGGTAATTTTATGAAAACAAGCGACTTTTTTTACGATTTACCCGAAAATTTAATTGCTCAAACTCCCATAGAGCCACGCGATGCTTCGCGGCTTTTGTATCTATCCCGCGAAAATGGAAGTGTTAAGCATAAAAAATTCAGCGACCTTACCGATTTTTTGAGAAAAGGCGATTTGCTCGTTCTTAATAATACAAGGGTTTTACCCGCCCGACTTTACGGCACGAGAATCGATACGGGAGCCGTAGTGGAGTTTGTGCTTTTAAAACAAAGGTCAACTCTGGTTTGGGAGTGCCTTGCAGGTCCAGGTAAAAAGGCAAAAGAAGGGTATGAATTCAAGTTCAGCGATAAGCTTTCGGCTACCGTCAAAGAGGTTTTGCCTGATGGCAACCGCATTATAGAATTTAAATGCGATGGGGAATTTTTTGCAACCCTTGATGAAGTTGGTATGATGCCCCTGCCGCCTTATATTAAGGAAAAACTTTCGGATAAAGAGCGGTATCAAACGGTTTATTCGAAGGAACTCGGCTCCGCCGCCGCTCCCACTGCAGGTCTTCATTTTACCGACCAAATGCTCCAAAAAATTAAAGATATGGGCGTAAATATCGCCTATGTTACTCTCCACGTGGGACTTGGCACATTCAGACCTGTTAAGGTTGATGATATAACCGAGCATAAAATGCATACCGAGCATTATGTAATGCCTCGGGAAACAGCGGATATAATAAATAAAACCAAGTCCGAAGGCGGTAGGGTTATTTGTGTCGGTACTACAAGTTGCCGCACCCTTGAGAGCGTTGCAAATACCTACGGTGAAATTAGAGAGTGTTCGGGTGATACGGGAATATTTATATACCCCGGCTACGAATTTAAATGTATGGATGGTCTTATCACCAATTTCCATCTTCCCGAAAGCACCCTTATAATGCTTGTTTCCGCCTTTGCGGG
>JAZNFF010000017.1:0-2043 GCA_045588995.1 Acutalibacteraceae bacterium | reverse complement strand
CTTGAAGATGTTAGAGTAATAAACCGTTATGATGCGGAAAACATAACCGAAGAACTTTTCGATTATGCTATAAAAACGGTATTTTCAGAGCCACAACTTGATATTGCATCGAGCGAAGTAGATTTGAAAGATGCAACCGTTTTTGCAGTGGAATTTTTGCCCGGTCAGTTTGACCAAAGGGCTGATTCTGCCGCCCAGTGTATACAGATTATTTCTCAAGGCGAGCGTCCGATTATTCGCTCTGCAAAGGTTTACGCCCTTTACGGTAACCTTTCAAAATCGGAAATTGAAGAAATTAAAAAGTATGTTATTAACCCCGTTGAAGCAAGAGAGGCCGTTTTAGATAAGCCCGAAACCCTAAATGTTAACTACGAAATTCCCACAACTGTTAAAACTCTTGATGGATTTTTAGCCCTTGATAGAAAAGGTCTTGAAGATTTTGTTTGCGATTTCGGTCTTGCTATGGATGCTGATGATATTGCATTCTGCCAGAACTATTTCAAGAGCGAAAATCGTGAGCCCACTATAACCGAAATCCGTATGATTGATACCTATTGGTCTGACCATTGCCGTCATACCACATTCCTCACTGTTATTGATGATGTTAAGTTTGAAGACGAACTTTTGCAGAAGGCATACGATGACTATATTGCCGTCCGTAAGGAACTCGGCAGAACAAAGCCCATATGTCTTATGGATTTGGCTACAGTTGCCGTTAAATACCTAAAAAAACACGGCAAACTTGATAAACTTGATGAATCTGAAGAAATTAACGCTTGTACCGTTAAAATTGATGTGGATGTGGACGGTGAGAGAGAGCCGTGGCTTCTTCTCTTTAAAAACGAAACCCATAACCATCCAACTGAAATTGAGCCTTTTGGTGGCGCGGCTACTTGTATCGGTGGCGCTATCCGTGACCCGCTTTCAGGCCGTTCTTATGTTTACGGCGCAATGCGTGTTACGGGCGCGGCAGACCCCTTAAAACCCGTTAATGAAACAATTAAGGGGAAACTCCCTCAAAGAAAGATTGTTACTACTGCTGCCGCAGGATATTCTTCCTACGGCAACCAGATAGGTCTTGCTACCGGTATTGTTGATGAAATTTATCACCCCGGTTATGCTGCAAAGCGTATGGAAATCGGCGCAGTTATTGCCGCCGCCCCCGCTAAGAATGTACGCCGTGAATGTCCCGCTCCGGGTGATATTGTTATCCTTTTAGGCGGTAGTACAGGTCGTGACGGTATCGGCGGCGCAACAGGTTCTTCCAAAGCCCATAATGCCCAATCGGTTGAAACCTGCGGCGCAGAGGTGCAGAAAGGTAATGCTCCCGAAGAAAGAAAACTACAGCGCCTTTTCCGCAACGAGAAAGCAACTCTTATGATTAAGCGTTGTAATGACTTTGGCGCAGGCGGTGTATCGGTTGCTATCGGCGAACTTGCAGATGGTCTTGAAATTGACCTTAATGCAGTTCCTAAAAAATATGAAGGTCTTGATGGTACCGAACTTGCTATAAGCGAATCTCAAGAGAGAATGGCAGTTGTTGTTGAGCCACATAATGTTGAAGCATTTTTAGCCCTTGCAAAAGAGGAAAATCTTCAAGCGTTCCCCGTTGCAGTGGTTAAGGAAGAGCCCCGCCTTGTTATGAATTGGAACGGCAATAAAATCGTTGATATCAGCCGCGATTTCCTGAATTCAAACGGCGCAGAAAAGCATATAACAATAACCCCCGAAAAGCCCGCTTTAAAACATTGCGAGGTTAAGGGCGGTTTTGCAGAAAATTACAATAGAATTGCTTCTGACCTTAATATTTGCTCAAAACGCGGTCTATCAGAGCGTTTCGACTCTACTATAGGCGCAGGTACAGTTCTTATGCCATTTGGCGGTAAACATCAGTTAACGCCCATTCAAGCAATGGTGCAGAAGATTTCTGTTGAAAAGAAGCATACCGATGACTGTTCTTTGATGTCATTTGGATATAACCCTTTCATTACCGAGCAAAGCCCCTATCACGGCGCATATTTAGCCGTTGTTGAATCGGTTTGC
>JAZNFF010000016.1:0-2780 GCA_045588995.1 Acutalibacteraceae bacterium | reverse complement strand
TTCGGTGTCTTTGCCGATACAGTTAAATCGGGCGGTACAGTTAGAGCCATTAATGCTAAAGGCGCCGCAGGTGTTTATACAAGAAAAGAAATCGATAAACTCACCGAGGAAGCCAAGGGCATCGGCGCTAAAGGTCTTGCCTTTATCCGCTGGGTTGAAGACGAGCCCTCCTGCTCCTTCTCTAAGTTTATGACCGAGGAAGAAATGAAGGCGATTTACGAAGCTGTGGGAGCCGAAAAGGGCGATGTTATCTTAATCGTTGCCGACCGCAAAAAGACCGTTCTTTCGGTGCTCGGCGCCCTTCGTCTTACCGTAGCAAAACGTCTCCAAATTATCCCTGAGCAATATAACTTCCTTTGGATTACAGAATTCCCCTTCTTCGAATATAACGAAGAAACGGGTGGTTGGGATGCTATGCACCACCCCTTCACCTCTCCTCTTGATGAATGCATCCCTTATCTTGACAGCGACCCCGAGAAAGTTTTTGCCAACGCTTATGACTTGGTGCTTAACGGAATTGAACTTTCAAGCGGCTCTATTCGTATAACCGACCCTGATTTACAGAAGAAGATGTTCTCGGCCCTCGGCCTTTCCGATGAAGAAGCCGAAGAAAAATTCGGATTCTTAACGGGCGCATTTAAATACGGCGCTCCCCCTCACGGCGGTATGGGTATCGGTCTTGACCGACTTTGTATGCTTATGACGGGCTCCGAATCTCTCCGCGATGTTGTTGCCTTCCCCAAGGTTGCCAATTCATCCGAACTTATGTCGGGTGCTCCCGCTGAGGTTGATGTAAAGCAACTTGATGACCTTTCTATCGCAATAATTGGAGAAAAACAAGAATAATTTAATAATTAAACCCCTTTTTGTCGAAAAAAGGGGTTGATTTTTTTATTTTATATGGTATAATAGCGACTATAAAAAGTTAATATTTCTATGTGAAGTTTGCAGGAAAAGCAATGCTACCGAAGGAGTAACACTCTCAGGTGTCCTGTAGCCAATGGCAAAGGATAAGGACTGCAAGCGGATGGAACTTTGGAGAATCTTGATTAAATTCAGGTGCCGAAGGGGCAAGCGAAAAGCAAATCTCTCAGGCGAAAGGACAAAGCTTTATTATATTTCCCTTAGGGGTAATTTTGTTTTTTCGTTCGGATTGCGTTTTCGCAGTCCGATTTTCTTTTGCTTTAAAAATATTTTATATATTGAGGAGATGTCAAAATGATTCTCGACAAAATTGCCGAAATTAACGGCAGTATCAATGGAGTGGTGTGGGGTATTTTCGGCCTTGCTCTGCTTATCGGTACAGGTGTTATCATCACCTTCTGTACCAAATTCTTTCAGGTTTCCCGTTTGGGACTTTGGTGGAAAAACACCATCGGAAGTATGTTTACAAAAGATGTTATGCGTCACCGCAAAGAAAAGGGCGTTATTTCTCCCTTCCAGGCCCTTTGTACCGCTCTTGCCGCAACGGTAGGAACAGGTAACATCGCAGGTGTTGCCGCCGCTATTTGCATAGGCGGCGCAGGCGCAGTTTTCTGGATGTGGGTTGCCGCTTTCTTTGGAATGATGACAAACTATGCAGAAAACGTTTTAGGTATCTATTTCCGCCGCAAAAACAGCCAAGGCGAATGGTCGGGCGGCGCTATGTACTATCTTCAGGACGGTCTTGGCGGTTATAAATACGAGGATAAAAACAGCAAGGCATCATTTAAAAATCTTGGTAAAGTTCTCGCCGTTTTATTCTGTATCTTCACTATGCTTGCATCCTTCGGTATCGGTAGCATGGGTCAGGTAAATAAAATCGTTGCCAATGTTGCCGCCGCATTTGATGTTAAGGCGCTTTCAAGCGTTGAAGTATTTAGCGGTATTTCCCTTTATAATATTATCATCGGCGTAGTTATTATGATTCTCACCGCTGTTATTACTTTGGGCGGCGTTAAGAGAATTGCAAATGTAGCCGAAAAAATCGTTCCCTTTATGGTAGTGCTTTTCGTACTTGGCAGTTTGGTTATCATCGGCGTTAACTATAACGCTATCCTTCCCGCTTTCAAGGCAATCTTTGTTAATGCCTTTAAACCCGAAGCATTCGTAGGCGGCGGTATCGGCGGCGTTATTATCGCTATGACCAACGGTTTCAAGCGTGGCGTTTTCTCCAACGAAGCAGGTCTTGGTTCTTCGGTTATGGTTCACTCCAACTCCAGCGTTAAAGAGCCTGTTAAGCAGGGTATGTGGGGTATATTCGAGGTATTTGCCGATACAATGATAGTTTGCACTATGACTGCTCTCGTTGTTCTTACATCAGGCGGTCTTGAAGGCGGCGTTTTCAATGTTGTAAGCGGTGAAGTTGCGGAAGGTTTAAGCGATGCTACCTTGGTTGGCGGCGCATTTAATCAAGTGTTCCCTTGGGGCAATATCGGTCAACGATTCGTTGCTATCGCAATGTTCCTCTTTGCCTTCACCACCGTTCTCGGTTGGTCCCACTACGGCTCAAAGGCCTGGGAATATCTCTTTGGCGCAAAGAGCACCGTTATTTTCAGAATTATCCACGTTTGCACCATCATCTTCGGCGCCGTTCTCACTTCATCTCTGGCTTGGGATATCTCCGATACCTTTAACGGCCTTATGATGATTCCCAACCTTATCGGTGTTCTCTTTATGATTCCTCTTGTAATTAAGATTACAAAGAACTATGTTGACCGCAAGGTTAAAAACAAAGATGTTGAGCCCGTCATCTCCTATGATGAGGCAATTCAAGCAGAACACGCCGCCGCTATAAAAAA
>JAZNFF010000015.1:0-4929 GCA_045588995.1 Acutalibacteraceae bacterium | reverse complement strand
GGGGGTGTAAAAAATGTTGAAAATTGTAAGAAAATGGTGTAAAATAAAAGTATCTTAATTGAGGAGGGACCCCTATGTTTAGTGTTGCGCGCATACTTTTAGTTTTCGGTATCCTTGCAATTCTGGCGATTATCGCGGTTGTGGTGATGATCGCCGTGTCCAAATCCAAGTCCTCCGACGAGGTGGAAACCAAAGACGGCTCCTACTTTGACGGCGGCACCCTCGCCTTGATCGGCTACTCCATCGTGGTCACTTTTGTGACCCTGATCACCCTCGGCATCGCATTCCCGTGGATGTGCTGTATGCTACAGCGCTGGAAAGCCAAGCACACTGTCGTCTGCGGCAAGCGGATGGTGTTTGACGGCACCGGCATGCAGTTGATCGGCAAGTTCCTGCTGTGGGGCTTTTTGACAATCATCACCTTTGGTATCTACGGTATCTGGATGTCGCTTGCCATCCGCAAGTGGATCGCCAAGCACACCCATTTTGTGGGCGAAGAGGACAACAACAGTTACTTTGACGGCGGTGTTTTGGGCTTAATCGGCACCAATCTGCTTGCCACGATCGTCATCTGTGTCCCGTTTGTGGGCTTGGCGTGGTCGAGCGTTATCCAGCTACGCTGGGACCGTAAGCACACGGTGGTGGATTCGCGTCGTCTGGTGTTTGAGGGCACGGTCGGCAACTTCTTCCTGAAATATCTGCTGTGGGGTATTCTGACCGCGATCACCTTCGGCATCTACGGCTTGTTTGTGCCTGTCAAGACGCTGAAGCTGGAAGCGGAAAACACCATCGACCATGAACACACCACCAAAGCGCTGATGGCGCAGAGCGAATATCGCAACACCGTGCAAAACACGGTTTACGCCAACAAGAACTACATGACCGAGTTTGAGATGGAAGGTCTCAAAGCCGGCATCAATGACACCACCGACGAAGCGGCGCTGCGCACGTTGGCAGAGAGCGGTCAGCGCTGTGCACAGTACCTCTACGTTACCAAGTACGGCAGCGAGAAACTGGCGGAAGAGCCGTTTGCCTCTATGTTGAAAGCCTCCGGCGAAGCCGGTTATGCGCCGGCGATGTCGTTGTATGCGCTCACCTTCGAAACGGACCCCGTTCTCAGAAGCGATTGGCTGGATAAGGCCGCTGAGCAGGGACAGATCGCCGCCATCCACGACCGCCTGCTGCACTTGGCGACGCTCGGTCTCAATAACAACAATTACGAGCTGCTGAAAAAGGCGGTGCTGTATGCCGACGTGCTAGTCGGCTCCGACGTAGAGCTGTCCGACGAGGAAGCACTCGCCGCCAAGCAGTGCGTGATGGCGATCCGCAAGATCGAATCGGGTCGCTCGGTGTCCTCCAAGGCAAACGTGGGCGCCATCATCGCCGTTGTGGCTGCGCTCATCGTCTTTTTCGTGCTGGTGTTCGGCGGTGTTGCGGCGTTCTTCGGAATGAAGTCATTCAGTTCTTATAAGACGTCGACGGACGATTACGCTGTCTACGAGGAATCGTTCGGCCACGATATAGACAACGATTTTCCTGCCGCCGCTCCGATAGCAGACAGTATTTGACCTGAAAAACCGTCCTTGTAATGAGTAGGGTTGCCATACGAAATAAAAGTAAATCCCCTAACCAAAAGGTTAGGGGATTTACTTTGGTGACCCGGACGGGATTCTCCTCTCCGACTATCGAAAGGTCCACTGGACCTTTCTCCCAAACTTGTTGCGCGTTTCACTTGCCAAGTTTGGAGGTCGTTTCGAATCCCTAACAGAACAAGAAATAAAAAATCCCCAACCGAAAGGTTGAGGATTTTTATTTGGTGACCCGGACGGGATTCGCTACGGCGCAACGCGCCTACACGCCCACGTCGGCGAAAACCGTTCACCGAACGCTTTTCTTCCGAAACCTAAAGGTTTCTCCCTCCTGTTCGAATCCCTTACTGAATAATAAAATAAAAAATCCCCAACCAAAAGGTTGAGGATTTTTATTTGGTGACCCGGACGGGATTCGAACCCGTGTTACCGCCGTGAAAGGGCGGTGTCTTAGGCCTCTTGACCACCGGGCCGTATTGGTGGCTGTAATCGGACTTGAACCAATGACACCGCGGGTATGAACCGCGTGCTCTAGCCAACTGAGCTATACAGCCATATGGTTGCCGCTTTTACGCGACTAACTTATTATATAGGGTGCTTGGCGATTTGTCAAGTATAATTTTTAAAAATAAAACATTTTAATTTGCGGGGTTTCATTGACTTTAACGCTTTAATATGTTAAAATGTTTTAAAATAAAAAATAGGAGCCACATATGGAACACAAGGATTTTTCAGAATTACTATATAAAGCAGTTATGACTCTTCAGACCCCTGAAGAGTGTAAAGCGTTTTTTGAGGATATATGCACCCCAAAAGAAATTCGCTCTTTGGCGCAGAGATTTGCTGTTGCCAAAATGCTGACCGAGGGTGCGGTATATAATGAAATCGTGCAAGAAACGGGCGCATCTACCGCTACCGTTAGTCGCGTGAGTCGAACTCACAGTGAGGGTTGCAAAACCGCCATACAGAGAATGAAGGGCTAATTTACATAGATGTATAACGATTTTGCCAGATACTATGATATTCTGATGGAAGATGCCGATTATAACGGAAGGACAGAGTATATTCTTTCCCTTTTTGAGCGGTTTAATGCAAAACCCGAACTCCTTCTCGATTTGGCTTGCGGAACGGGTGAATTTTCAAACCGATTTGCCGAAAAGGGTATTTCTGTAATCGGAGTGGATATTTCCGAAGAAATGCTTTCCATAGCGCAGGAAAAAAGCGCCGAACTGGGTAATGATATATTATATGTATGTCAGGATGCCGCCGAGCTGGATCTTTACGGCAAGGTGGATGGGGCGGTTTGTCTGCTCGATAGTTTAAATCATATAATAGATTACGGGAAATTCTGTGACGCCATATCTCGTGTATCGCTATTTTTAGAAGATAACGGTCTTTTCATATTTGACCTTAATACCGTTTATAAACATAGGGAAATACTTGGGGATAATACCTTTGTTATGGATGAAGAGGGAATTTACTGCGTTTGGCAGAATTTCTTTAACCCGGAGAAAAACACGGTGGATATCTGCCTCGACTTCTTTGAAGAAAATGAGGAACATTATATCAGGTCAAGTGAGGATATAACTGAAAAGGCATATACCGAAGATGAAATTTCTGCCGCTTTGCAAAAGGCGGGGCTTGAAATTTTGGCGGTTTATGATGACAATACTTATGAAAATCCAAGCGAAACCTGCGAAAGAGCAGTTTATGTTACAAGGAAGAGAAGATAATGGGAAAACTTATAAGATGCATAACAAGTGACGGACTCGTTATGGCTACGGCTATTGACAGTACCGATATCGTTTCCGCCGCCGAAAAATATCATAAGACCTCTGCGGTGGTGACCGCCGCTCTCGGTCGCCTTTTAACTGCAACCTCTATGATGGGTGATATGCTTAAAAATTCCAAGGATAGCATAACCCTTAAAATTGATGGAGGCGGACCCGTGGGCTCCATTGTTACCGCCGCAGATTCCTATGGAAATGTTAGAGGTTATGCGGTAAATCCCGTAGTTGAAATACCCTTAAAGCCCAACGGCAAATTGGATGTTTCGGGGGCAGTTGGTACCGATGGCTCCTTATATGTTATGAAGGATTTGGGACTTAAAGAGCCCTATAATGGCTTTGTTCCTATTGCAACGGGTGAAATAGCCGAGGATATTACCGCTTATTATGCAGTTAGCGAACAAATACCTACCGTTTGCGCCTTGGGTGTACTCGTTAATCCTGATTTGAGCGTAAGAAAGAGCGGAGGATATATTATTCAACTTCTGCCTGCTGCAACGGGTGACGAGGAAATTATTTCAAAGCTCGAAAAAAATATTTCTTCTATGAAATCGGTTACAGAACTGCTTGATAGCGGCAAAGATATTGAAGAAATTGTAAGAATTGCCCTCGATGGATTTGAGGTTGAAGTTCTGGATGAGCGTAACGCTGCATATAAATGTAATTGTTCGAGGGAAAGATTTGAAAGGGCGCTTGTGAGTTTGGGAGCTGATGAATTAGAGGATTTAGCCCGCGACCTTCCCGAAGCAAAAATGCAATGCCAATTCTGCAATAAAACCTATACTTTTACCGATAAAGAAATCCGTAAAATAATTGACCGCATAAAAAAATAAAAAATTTAATAAAAAATGCTTGACATTTCGGGCGGCTTATGGTATTATACAGTTCGTCGCCGGTGAGTTACATTTAAGCGAACCAGCGCTGATGTGGGAGCATAGCTCAGCTGGGAGAGCATCTGCCTTACAAGCAGAGGGTCACAGGTTCGAGCCCTGTTGTTCCCACCACTTTGGCCTGGTAGTTCAGTTGGTTAGAACGCCGCCCTGTCACGGCGGAGGTCGTGGGTTCGAGTCCCATCCAGGTCGCGATTTTTTTATATGGCCAGATAGCTCAGTTGGTAGAGCAGAGGACTGAAAATCCTCGTGTCGGGGGTTCGATCCCCTCTCTGGCCACCACTTAAAAAGCTCCCTTGTTTGGGAGTTTTTTTTATTGTAAAAAGCAAGAAGTTTGCAGATATAACTGAAATTTTCCGGCTTTGTGCTTTTTATTTTGGAGATTAGAGGATTATCTTTTTAATTTTTGTATCAGTGATAAAATGAAATCTTCTAAATAAGCTTTATAGATTATATAAACGCTTAAAAAAATGATTGAATAACCGATTATCATCAAAATTATCGGAAGCAAACTTAAAAAGATAAAAAATCCGCTTAAGAGCAATAAGCCCATAATCAGACATCCAATCGTGTTTTCTTTTTTGATTTGTTTTATTTGACTTTCTAAATCGTTTTTATCATCATCGGGATAAATGTATTCTATTTCCATAAATTAACTCTCCT
>JAZNFF010000014.1:0-5765 GCA_045588995.1 Acutalibacteraceae bacterium | reverse complement strand
TACGGGCAAAAATAAACTTTATTCTGCTTGTCAATCCCGACTTACCGCCCTCAAAGAAGAATCCCTCGGCAAAATATTGAAACTTTGGCTTAATAAAACTTATATAAAATATTTCCCATTTAAAGAGCGTATCGGCGATATTCTCTACGCCCTTGGAAGAAGATGAAATACAAATACAAAAGGCAAGGTTAAACCTTGCCTTTTATTAGTTTTCTGTATTCATAACTTCAAATGCTATTCGAGCGCCTAATCTAAAACCGTATACAAATATATTTTTCTCGTTAATATTATTAAGTTCCACACTGCAATCATCAAATTTTTCTAATAATTCTTTTTGCTGCTTATTAAGGGTTTTATAAAGATTATCGTGATGGTCTGCCATATATTTCATCAATTTTCTTTCATCCTCGCTGACGCCACATTGATTTTCAAAACCCACATTACCATACCAAAGTTCCTCAAGAATTTTTGACATAATTTCACTCCTGAAACGATTTTAAATTCATTATATACCATATAAACTAAACCGTGTGAATTTATCACAATTTGTGATAAATGTTTTTAAAGATATTTGTTTTTTAGGCTCCCTCTGACGAGGGAGCTGTTGAGCGTTAGCGAAACTGAGGGAGAGATAATTTTCAATGGGCAAAGTTATTCTCTCCCTCCGTCTTTTGCTTCGCAAAATCCACCTCCCTCGTCAGAGGGAGGCAAGAAAACGGAAAGGCAAGGTTGAACCTTGCCTTTTATTTTACATCCTTATATACTCTTACATTAAATTTATGGTTGCATCTGGGGCAAACGGTTGTATGTTTGCCCTTGGCCCTCGGTAACCGAAGTACCGCTTTGCATTTCGGACATTTTTTATAGATATGGGTAGTATCCGCTTTTCTTTGTTTGGCGGTATCGGTTTTCTTTTTAATTTTCCTTAATATCTCATTTACCTTGCGGTTTTCTCGTGCTCTTGCCTCAACATTTCTTGAAAGCACTCTGTAAAAAGCATAAATGCCGAGCGCATAAACAATTATCTGCAAAATAAAGGAACGGATAAAGCAGTTTACAAAAGCCAGAACGGCGGCAACTGCAAAAATTACATAGAACATATTATCGAGTCCGTATCGGCCCCGCATAAACTCCATAAGTTTATATCTGAAATTCATTTTATTCCCTTCTTTTCTTATTTACAATTATATTATAACTCTAATTGATATAAAAGTGTTAATAAAAATTAAATTATATAATACAGTATGATTGAAAAGAGGAAAAAATTGGTATATAATGAGCATATAAACTTTTTGGGGTGGAATATGTTTTCTAAAATTAAAAGCGTTGGCATTTTCGGAATACTATCATATATGATAGAAATTGAGGCTGATGTTTCGGGCGGCCTTCCATGCTTTGATATTGTAGGGCTTCCCGACACTGCGGTAAAAGAATCCCGCGACCGCGTTCGAGCCGCCATCAAAAACTGCGGTTTTAAATTCCCAACGGGCAGAATTACCGTAAATCTTGCCCCTGCAGATAAGAAAAAAGAGGGCGCCGTTTACGACCTTCCCGTTCTTCTCTCAATTCTTCTCGCTTCGGGACAAATTAAATTTGATACATCGGACAGCGTGTTTTTAGGCGAAGTTTCGCTTGACGGTCGAATTCGTTCGGTAAACGGAATTCTTGCTATGGTCATAACCGCCAAGCAAAACGGAATAAATCATATTTTTGTCCCCGAAGAAAATAGCATTGAAGCGGCGGCAGTTGAGGGGCTTAATGTTTACCCTGTAAGTACTATAACAGAAATTATAGGTCACCTCACGGGCGGTCAACCTATCCCCCCTGCCGAATTTAAACCAACCATTGAAGAAACTTCGGATAATATTCCCGATTTTAGCGAGGTGCGAGGTCAGTTAACAGCCAAAAAAGCCCTTGAGGTTGCGGCGGCGGGCGGACACAATATACTTCTCATCGGCCCACCCGGTGCCGGTAAAAGTATGCTTGCAAAGCGCCTTCCCACCATACTTCCCGAAATGACATTTGAAGAATCCATAGAGACCACCAAAATCCACTCGGTAGCGGGCATTCTCAACCGTAAAAACCCGATCATTACTACCCGTCCTTTCCGCTCTCCCCACCACACCATATCCTCGGTGGGACTAACGGGTGGCGGTACGGTGCCGAAACCCGGTGAAGTTTCTTTATCTCATAACGGCGTTTTGTTTTTAGATGAACTTCCCGAATTTAAAAGGGATGCAATGGAAGCGCTGCGCCAACCCATTGAGGATGGGGAAATAACCGTCGCTCGTGCTTCGGGCTCGGTTACATACCCAAGTTCCGTAACGCTTGTAGCGGCTATGAACCCTTGCCCTTGCGGATTTTACGGACATCCTACAAAAGAATGTAGCTGCACTTCTAATATGGTCAGAAAGTATCTTAACCGCATTTCGGGACCTATGCTTGACCGTCTTGATTTACACGTCGAGGTACCGCCCGTTGATTATAAATCCTTAAGCGACAAAGTCCCCGCTGAAAGTTCCGCATCTATCCGCGAACGAGTAAATAAAGCGCGGCAGATTCAGGTTGAACGCTATCGGGGTACGGGTATTACATGCAACGCCCGTCTTACCCCCGCGCTCCTTCGCAAATTCTGCATTATGACCGATGAAGCGAGTGAGTATTTAAGTCAGTCCTTCGATAAATTAGGTCTTTCCGCCCGCGCATACGATAGAATTTTAAAGGTGGCGCGAACGGTTGCCGATTTATCGGGCCATGAAAACATAGAAAAATCCGATATTTTATCTGCCATTCGTTTCAGAAGTTTGGACAGAAAATATTGGGGCGAATAAAAGAAAAATATAGAAAAACACTCGAAAAGAATTTTCATCTTTTCGGGTGTTTTTTTGTGAATTTTTAAACCTGCGGTTTAAAATGAAGTTGTAACAAGTTACAGTGAAGTTTTTGGATTAAATCCAAAAGTGAAGTTAAGTTTGCTAAAAACTCTTGCGAAGCAAACTTCTCTGCAAAGCAACTTCGCTTGCCCTTGGGCAAACTTAGTTCTGCTATGCTTATTCAACGGTTAATACAACCTTACCAACATTCTGTCCCTTATAAAGAATATCGTGTGCGGCTTCGGCTTCGGTTATGGGAAGCACCTTATAGATGGTGGGTTTAACCTCGCCGGTCGTTACCTTGGGCCATACATTTTTAACGAGGTCGGCAAGAATCTGCGCTTTTACTGCGGGTGTGCGGGAGCGGAGGGTACTACCGATAATACGAACATTACGAACATAAATATTTTTAAGGTCGATTTCGGTCTTTGTTCCTGCAAGGGCTGCAATCATAATCCAACGGGCGCCGTGCTTAAGGAAGTGGATACATTTACCCATAATCTCACCACCCAAACAGTCAATTGCAACATCAACGGGGTGACCTGCATCCAGTTCTTCTTTCAAAACTTCTGCAATATCTTCCTTGGTAGTTACAACAACTCTATCGGCATTAAGATGCTTAATGGAATTTGCGATTTCCTCGGTTAAAACGGTGGTAATAACTCTGATACCAAACGCCTTAGCCATAGGAATAATAACACTTGCAAGGCCGCTGGCGCCTGCATTCATAAGGAGGGTATCACCCTCTTTGATATTACCTTCAATAAAGAGGTTAAGATATGCAGTTGCGAATGCTTCGGGAATTGCGGCCGCCTCTATTACGGAGCAATTTTCGGGGATGGGCATAAGCATATCATACTTGATATTAGCATACTGAGCGTAACCGCCGCCGCCTAAAAGGGCGCAAACCTTATCGCCCACTTTATAATTAGATTTTGCTTTAGCGCCCTCGCTCATTTCTACGATGGTACCTGCAATTTCAAGTCCCATCCACTCGGGGCAACCGGGAGGGGGCGGATAATCTCCCTCTCTCTGCATAAGGTCAGCGCGGTTAAGGGCTGCCGCCTCTATTTTAACAAGGCAATCCTCATCTCCTAAAACGGGATCGGGTACATTATCCCAACGAAGAGATCTATCATCATTAACAAGTATCGCTTTCATAACTTTTCTCCTTTTATTTTAATACTTAATGCCCTTGGCCTCAAGGAAGGCATCCATACGGTCACTATAAGCCATATTGCCAAATGTCTTGCTCGAATCCAAAGCGGCGATACAACGGGTAAGTCCCTCTTTAACGGGCATAAGTTCTGACTGCTTCATACCTGTTGCATTTAATATTTTGGTATTATCTATTACGCGGTCGTAAACGCGGTCGTAGATAAGTTTCCAACGGTAAGGGTCATATTCCTCATCGGAACGGATGGAAAGGAAATCATCCATATCAACGGGAATATACTTAAGACCGATAATCTCTTTATAATAATCGGCTATGGTTTCCCAGGACTGATGCTCGGCAGTAGCGGTGGTATATGCTTCGCCGTATGCATCTTTATTAAGCACCAATCGGGCTATCATTTTGGAAACGTCACCCGCAAATGACATAGTGGTTTGCGCCTTAAGCGCTTCTTTGGGGAGAACAACGGGTTTACCCTGTCTCGAACGGTTGATAACGGTATTACCCTCAAGGGTTACAAGTTGCAAGCGCTGATCCGAATAAGTAATGGTGGGGCGAACCGCCGTCCAGTTCTTTTTGCCCGAATTTATAAGTAAATCCTCGCTTCTCGCCTTATAAAGTGAATAATCATCGGAAGCAAGATAATGCTTATCGGGGGAAACATCCAAAAGTCGCGGTGAAGTTTCGCGTATTGGGTTATCATCCGCATAAATTCGATAAGATGAAAGGAATATATACTGCTCGGTATTATCAAGGAACATTTTATATGTATCGGCAAATTCCTTGGTATTATACATCATAAAATCGATTACTGCATCGTAATCATTTTTAAGCAGTTCACCTACTACCTGCTTATCCTTGGCATTGGCCTTAATATAGGTAAGGTTCTGCTTTGATTCCTTTTCATCCAGAGCCAAAACATCCAGTTTAAAGCCCATTTCGTATAGGTATTGGGTAAGATAGGTACCCATAACACCTGTTCCGCCTAAAATTAATGCTTTTTTCATTTTTCATCAACTCCGCAACAAATTAGTAATGTTTTATAAAGTTCAAGTTCATAATCGGCGCTATAGGGGTTTTGCTTCTCCCCTGCTACCATCTGCGCGAAAGAGGTCATCATACTGTTATAGCGATTAAAAATATCACTTCTGACTGTTACGCCTCTATCGCTCCAAACCGTAGATTCATACTCGGTTTTTTCGGTAAACATACAATACTGACCATCGGGCACAAACATTTCAAAGGGCTTAAGTTCGACGGTTTTTTTGGTGCCTGTAACAACGAACTGCCTCCGTGCGTAACCACCGATTTCACTGGCGATGGTTTTAACGAAAGATACGCCGTCTTTATACTCAAAAATCGCCATTCCGAAATCCTCGGCATCAACGCCATCGGTACCCGTTTTCTTATTAAGAGGTATTATTCTATCGGGTTGACCTTTCATCTGCAAAATAAGGTCAATGAGGTGACAACCGAGGAAGAACATCATACCGCCCTTAAAGTTTTTAAGCCATTCTCTGACCTTTACGGGATGAATGCAGTTCATCTGGGCTTCAATGCTAATGATATCGCCCAGCTCTCCGCTTTCAATTTTATCGAAAATCTCTCTTACATACTGATTATATCGGTACATATAGCCCATATGAAAGGTTTTGCCCATTTCTTTAACGGTTTTAATTAGATTTTCAAAATCGGAAAGCACTATTCCACCCGGTTTT
>JAZNFF010000013.1:0-6142 GCA_045588995.1 Acutalibacteraceae bacterium | reverse complement strand
GACCAATGATACATAGGGTTGCCTATGAGTTTCGGCATAACCTCGGCAAAATGAGAAAACTTGGTAAAATCATCCGCATCCCCCGTAATCTCGTTTTCGGCAACACCGTTTGAACGGATGGTGCGCCACTTATAATGGTCGCCGCCAAGCCAGATTTCAGTAATGCTTTTAAATTTATGGTTTTCGGCTATCTCCTTCGGATTTATATGACAGTGATAGTCAATAATAGGCATTTTTTTGGCGTAATTGTGGTAAAGCTTTTTTGCAGTTTCGTTTGAGAGCAAAAAATCATCTTTAATGAAACTCATAATTTCCTCCGTAAATTTAGTTCATAAATATTATAAATTAATATTTAATGTTTTACAAGGAATTTATTATTTAAATTACCTTATTATACAAAAATAATGCTCTTTTTTACATTCTTAAATCCTTGACAAACCATAGGGGCAAGTTATAATTAAAGTATATTAACCTATGAGGTGATTTTAATGAAAAGAGTGTTGTTTCAGGGCGATTCCATAACCGATTGCGGCAGAAACCGAAACGATTTTTACGGTATGGGCAATGGTTATCCATATCTTGCCAAGGGCGAAATCGAGCTCGAATTCGGCGAGGAGTACGAGGTTTTAAACCGAGGCGTCAGCGGTAACAGAATAACCGACCTGATTGCCAGAATAAAGTGCGATATTTTAAATCTTAATCCCGATTATATGAGCATACTGATAGGAATTAACGATATATGGCACGATTTGGGTGGTTGGCCCAACGGTGTTGATACAGAAGATTTCGAGTTTTATTACGACCATCTTTTAACCGTTTTAAAGACTAAAATTCCTCATACTAAAATCGCCATTATGGAGCCTTATGTATTTGAAAATGAGGCAACCCGTAATACTGAGGGAATTCCTGATAAGTGGGAGCGATTTAAAAAGGGAGCCGAGGAAAGAGCCGCCGTTGCAAAGAAATTGGCAGAAAAGCACGGTCTTGCCTTTATTCCCTTGCAGGAAGAATTAAATAAAGCGGTAGAGCGCATAGGTGTTAATAAAGTCACCGCCGATGGTGTTCACCCCGCCGTCGCAGGTCATATAGTTATCAAAAACCAATGGATGAAATGGTTTAAAGAAGTAATAAAGGAATAATCCGACAGATAGAAACGGGATGGCATTTGCCACCCCGTTTAATTTTATTTATCACTTTACCCGAGTATATAATCGGTGGATTTTTATAAAATTCAGCTTTTTTATATCAGCGTGTTTCATTTTGACCTCCCTTGCAAAAAAACAGAATGAGAAATATTAGCTTAGGGCTCTGCAAATGTGTAAACGGTGGTGATGCCGGTTGCAAGGAGAACACCGTTTGCATCGTATTGGTTAACCTGAAAGGTTACCCAACCGGGCGTGCAGGTATCGCTTGTACCGGAATAGATGGGAGTTCGCCGTTTTTCACAGCATAACCGAGTTCATCTTCACCATTATTAACGATCGCTGCGGATGGCATAAGATCAAAACTTTGCTGTCAAATCCGTTACCGTCAAAATTACCGTTAAGCTTGATTTTACCAATACCGGTTATCTCGTTTTAAAAATCTGAAAAAAGAATTTATAGCCGCTATTTTAGAATTAGCGCTTGTTACGGCATATTCTTCCTTGAGAACGGCTTTATATGATAAGAGGGGGGATTGGTCAGGTTCCCGCCCTGCGATGTGTCAATAAGTTTAATACAACAATGCGTACAAAAACCAATAAAATAAGGCGTTTTTTAATAAAAAAATCTATGGTTAATAGAGTGTGCAAATCTCACCTTTTAATTTTAGGATTTACGATTGACACGTATATTAAAATATATTAAAATATATGTATCTACCACAAGATAGCTCTAATTTGGAAAGGAAAGTGTGTACTATGAAACAAGAAAAAAACACTTTGCACATTATCCCGCATTCTCACTGGGATCGTGAATGGTATATGAGTTTTGAACAACACCGCATGCGTTTGGTGGAACTTTTTGACTCTTTGATTACAACTATGGAAAAGCACCCTGAGTATAACTATTATCATATGGACGGTCAGTATATCGTCATAGAGGATTATCTTGAGGTGCGTCCACAGATGCGCGAACGGTTGTTTAAACTCATTCAAGATGACCGCATCCAAATTGGTCCGTGGTATGTTTTACAGGATGAATATTTAACTTCCGGTGAAGCAAATGTGCGTAATATGCTTTATGGAATTAAACTGTGCAAACAAATCGGCGCGGATCCGGTAATGTGCGGTTATTTTCCTGATTCCTTCGGTAATGTTTCTCAGATTCCGCAGATTCTGAACGGCTTTAACATTGATAACGCCGCCTTTGGACGCGGAGTCGGAGCAATACTTGAAAACAATAAAGTAGACCCCGATGGACCCAACAATCCTTCTGAAATTATTTGGCGCTCTCCTGATGGCAGCGAGGTTATCGGTGTAATGTTTGTGCAATGGTATCATAATGCTATGGAATTGCCCACTGAAAAAGGAGAACTGAAAAACCGTTTGGACCGCGTTATTGCCGGATTGAGAAATAGCGCAGTTACGCCACATCTATTAGGTTTAAACGGTTGCGACCATCAGCCTGTGCAGACTAATTTGCATGAAGTCATTGATGTTGCGAATCAGATTTACGGCGATTCAATTGATATTAAGCAATCAAATTTCAAGGAATTATTTACAAATTTGCGTCCGTATAAAGACCGGTTTTCTGTTATTGAGGGTGAAATTAACGGTCAGCGAACAAAGGGTTATTGTCCGCTAATTGACACTGCCTCTGCTCATATTAGGCTTAAGCAGAAAAATCATCGCGGACAGAATATATTAGAGCGTATAGCGGAACCTTTGAGTGTAATAGCAATGCTCTCGGGCGGAAAATACCATCAGGATGAGTTGTTCTATGCTTGGAAAAAGCTTATGCAGAATCATCCTCACGATTCTATATGCTGTTGCTCGTGCGATGAAGTTACTCGCGAGATGAATATACGCTTCGACAAATCCTACGAGGCCGCTCGTTTTGTGCAGGACGAGGCAATTGATTATATTATGGATAATATTGATACATCGGCTCTCGGTGACCGTTGTATTACGGTGTTTCATACATCTCCATCCGTATCTTTAGGTACCGTTACTGTAATGGTGGATTTTCCGATGGGTTCGGATATCGAGACACTTTTTGTCACAACGGTTGATAATACTCCGGTGCCTTGTAAAGTTAAAAAACTCGGTCCTACCTTTACGTATACACTTCCAAAGGACCGTTTCCGTCAGACTGCACAAGTGGAGCGTTTTGAGGTTACTATGCTCGTTCGCCATGAGGGAATAGGATATGAAACATATATGGTTCATTCTCACGCCGCCGAAAAGAAGGTTCAGTCTCCTCTGAAAGCAACCGACACCAGTATGGAAAACGAGTTTGTTTCTGTTCAGATTTTACCAAACGGTACAGTAACGATTACCGATAAACGCAGCGGAGAAATATATGAAAATAACCTTATCTACGAAGATACGGGTGATTGCGGAAATCTTTATAATTTTGTAGAAACAGAAAATTCTGAACGTATAAATTCTGCCGCGGCTCTATTGAATTCAAAGCTTATTGAAAATAATAATTGCTTTGCCACACTTAAGTTAACTACGGAATTGTCAATACCGATTGGGAAAGAAGAAAATTTGCGCAAAGAACAAACGATCGTGCATACCATAAATACATATCTCACTGTTACTGCGGGTGTTCCACGCGTAGATGTTAAGACCGTATTTGATAATCAATCGGAAAACCATCGTATCCGCGCATTGTTTGTACCGGAAATTCAAACCGACCGCGTGCAAGCAGAAGGTCAATTTGATGTTGTCGACAGGGAAATTGTGCCCGATAAAAATTGGTCTAATCCCTGCTATTGTCAACGTATGCAAGCATTTTTCTCGTTATTTGATGGCAAGCGCGGGTTAATGATAGGTGTCCGCGGACTTAATGAATATGAGATTTTGCGTGATGGAAAAAATACCATGGCATTAACATTGTTGCGGGCTGTAGATCAGATAGGCGACTGGGGATACTTCCCGACGCCAGACGGACAATGTAAAGGACGACACGAATTGTGTTACTCTATTATTCCGTTTAGTGCTGATACAAAATCACAGGCTTATGAGCAAGGATTTTTATTTCACGGTGATACTTTGGTTGCTCGCAGTACAACTTGCAAAAGCGGAAGCATATCTGCATCAAGTAATCTGTTTACGGTTAGTGGAGATTACATTGTATTTTCTGCGCTCAAAAAAGCAGAAAATGGAGCCGGCGTTATTCTCCGCTTGTATAATGCTGATAATGATGATGCAAATTTGATCGTTACATTCTCGCGCACTCCGCGCGCAGTATATGAAGTTAATTTGGCGGAACAGCGTCAGCAACAGCTTGAAATTAGCGGAAGCCAATTATCCTTGCCAATCGGCAAAAAAAAGATTATTACTTTAGAACTTGAATATTAATGTAGCACAGGAACTTTCATATAAGTTAAAAACCGTTCGCATAAGTGAACGGTTTTTTCTAAATTTGAGAACGCCTCGCAGAGTTATATGATGTGACAACAAAATGCAACTTTACATAACTCGAAAACGAAGATAATCGAGGAATATCGGTGTTCTTTTGAAGTATTGTTAACCTAATGCGATGGCACAATCAGCATACAAAAACAATTGTTTTAACGAAACATTGTTTGAACGCCTTGGGCGAATTCGCCGACGGCTTTAGCAATTTTGGCGGTGCCCTTTAATACAAAAATAATGTCCTTTATAGTAAACGAAATATAGAAACGACCATCCGAAAAATCGGATGGTCGTTTGTATGTAGGGGACGATGTCCACATCGTCCCGCATATTTTTCCGTTTTTTAAATTCCATTTATTCGTCACTTAGGCCGAGGATATAATCGGTGGATTTTTTATAAAATTTGCTAAGGGCAATTAAGTGGTGCAAAGGTAATTCGTTGATACCGTTTTCATATCTGGAATATACCTGTTGCGTAGTATTTAATATTTTGGCAACTTGAGTTTGAGTTAAATCTTTATCTTCTCTCAAATCACGCAAACGCTCGGAACAAGTTTTCATAACAACACCCTATAACATCTTATCTCACACCATATAAGATGTATTGAAAATACACCACTTATGGTGTATAATATGTGCAAAGGCAGGTGATTTTATGCAAAAACGAGTTGTGGTGGCAGGGTGTAGAAATTATGAGAATTATAGGGACGCCAAGGAATATATAGATTTTTGTATAAGTGAAATCAAGGGAAAATACGATTTGATATTCGTTTCAGGGGGATGCCGAGGAGCCGATTTTTTAGGTGAAAAATACGCTTTGGAAAACGGATTTAAATTGGAAATATATCAAGCCGATTGGAAACGTTACGGAAAAGGCGCGGGTCCAAGGCGAAATAAAGAGATGGCGGAAAAGGCAGATTATGTTATTTGTTTTTGGGACGGCAAAAGCCGAGGAACTAAATCAATGATAGAATTTGCCAAAAGCATAAATAAACCTATAAAAATCAAAATGATAAAAGCGGAATAATAGTCATTAAAGGATAAACAAGCAAATCCCCACAGAAAAACTGTGGGGATTTGCTTATGGGAATATATCTCGGGGGACTTTAAGAAAAAACTAAAAATCGCCTTGAGAAATTAAGTGCTGTCCGTTTTCGGTAATATTGTTATAATTTTCCGCTTTTCCCCAATGGGAACTGAAAACAATTTCTGAAGGCTCTGCAAGGGTGAGAGTAAAGGTAAGGGGAGCTTCGTCTATTTGTTTGGTATAATAGGTTTTACCGTTTATATTAACAATGCCAAAGCCCGTTGCTTTTTGACCTCCCGCCCGCGTAAGCGTTACGGTATATGTTCCTTCGCCCAGGAAAATTGCGGTGTCGGTAGGAAAGGGATTGCCGTCAATATTAACAAACAAATTATAACTTGCCGAAATAACGGAGTTTGCAAGGGAGGTGCTATTATTTGTGAATAAAGCAAAGGAAGAAATGCCGAGAGAGGATAGACATAGAAGTATGCCGCTTATGCTAAGGCAAATTCTTTTCACAAAATCGAGCTTTTTTATATCAGCGTTTTTCA
>JAZNFF010000012.1:0-3874 GCA_045588995.1 Acutalibacteraceae bacterium | reverse complement strand
TAAAGCCCTTGATAGCGCCATCCGCCTACCCGCTCAAGTTCACCCCGATAAGCCCTTCTCTCGTAAATATTTAAATTCCGATTACGGAAAAACAGAGTGTTGGACCATTCTTGATACAAGGGAAGATGCTAAAATCTTCTTCGGCTTCAAAGACGGCGTAACAAGAAATGATTTAGAAAAGGCCATCGATTTAAGCGAAACCGATATGGATGCTATGGAAAATCTCCTCGAGTATATAGTGCCTAAAAAAGACGAAGTGTACCTCGTTCCCGCCAAGACGGTACACGCCATAGGCAAAGGTTGTCTGATTTTAGAAATACAGGAGCCCACCGATTTCACTATCCAGCCCGAGCATTTTTGCGGTGACTATAAACTTAACGATAAGGAAATGTATTTAGGTCTTCCCCGAAATGTCGCAGTAGATTGCTTTGATTTCGGTAAAACCCCCGATTCTAAAGTCGAGCCCATTTTAATTTATGAAAACAAGGGCGCTAAAAAATATTCGGTCATAAACGAAAAACATACCGACTGCTTTATAATTAACCGCCTTGTTCTCACGGGCGGCGAAGCTACCCTTAATATAGCCGATAACTACGCTATTTACATCGTAACCGAGGGCGAAGGTATTTTAAGTGGCGAGGGTTACGAAAAGCAAATCAAAAAAGGTGACTACTTCTTTATGCCCGCGGTTTGTATGGGCAAATATAAAATAAGCGGCAACCTTACGGTTACCGAGTGTTATTAGGTGAAAATATGCAACTTATAGGTATTGATATAGGTACTACGAGTATATGCGGCGTTGTTATTGATGGTAACACGGGCGAAATTTTAAACTCCAAAACCGTAAACAGCGATGCATTCATAAAAACCGATAAAAGTTTCGAAAAAATCCAATCCCCCGAAGTGATAATAAGCAAAGCCACCGAAATTCTCGATTCCTTCATCACCGATGAAACCGTTTCCATCGGCGTTACGGGACAGATGCACGGCATCGTTTACTATGATGAATCGGGCAGCGCGGTAAGCCCTTTATATATCTGGCAGGATAAACGGGGCGACGAACCATATAAAGATACTACCTATGCAAATTTTTTAGGCAGCCACACGGGTTACGGCAATGTTACGGATTTTTATAACCGAGAAAACGATATTCGCCCGGAAAATGCCGTAAATTACTGCACTATTCATGACTATTTTGTTATGCGGCTTTGCGGACTGAAATCAGCGATTATCCATACAAGCGACGCCGCAAGTTTCGGCCTTTTTAACCTTGAAAACAAAACTTTCAATTATGATTACTCTATAAGTGTTGTTGATGATTTCACGGTTGCGGGCACTTATAAAAAGATACCCGTTGGCGTAGCCATCGGCGATAATCAAGCAAGTGTTTTCTCTACCCTCAAAGGTGCAGACGGAATTCTTCTAAACGTTGGAACGGGAAGTCAAGTTTCAATAATTTCCGATAAAATTATCGAAAGCGAAAACCTTGAAACCCGCCCCTACTTCGAGGGTAAATATCTGATAGTGGGCGCCGCTCTTTGCGGAGGCAGGGCTTTTGCCGTTTTGAAGGACTTTTACAAAGAACTTTTATCCTACTATTCGCCGATTGATGATTCCGCCGTTTACAAAATTATGGATAAAATGGCAGAAGAAAAGGGCTTACCGTTAAAGGTGGACACCCGTTTTTCAGGCACACGCGCCAACAAGGATATTTTAGGCAGCATCACGGGTATTTCTACAGAAAACTTTTCGCCTAAAAACCTCACCCTCGGAGTGCTTGAAGGTATGGTGCAAGAACTTTACGACCTATATAAAGAAATGAGCACCGAAAAAGTAAAACTTATGGGTTCGGGCAACGGAATAAGAAAAAACAAGCCATTTATAAAACTTACCGAAGAAAAATTCGGCTTGAAACTTAATATCCCCGCTCACAAGGAAGAAGCCGCCTACGGCGCCGCTTTATTCGGCGCTGTTTGTAAGGGATACTTCAAAACCTCCGCCGAAGCGCAAAACCTCATAAAATATGAATAAGATAGAAAAGCCGAGTCTTGCGACTCGGCTTTTAATTTTACATATTTTTAAGTTCTTCTATGCTATCTTCTATCATCTTGATTTTATCAAGGGCTTTGGCAAGACCTACCCTTTGCTGTTCGATAACATTCTGGGGGGCTTTAGCAACGAAACCTTGGTTATTTAGTTTCTTTTCGAAGAACTCTTTATCTATAATTGCCTTTTGCATATCCTTATTCAGTCGCTCGATTTCGGCATCGATATCAACAAGCTCCTTCATAGGCATATAAACGGTAGCAGAATCGGTAATAACTCTTACCGCGCCTTCAAGTTCGAAACTTTCGCCTACTTCTACTTCGGAAGCGGAGCCCAAGCGGCAGATATAGGAAGTTCCCATTTTGAAGGTATCGGAAAAGGCGGAGGCAATATAGGTTTTCGCTTTTTTAGAAGGTGGAACATTCATTTCGGCTCTACGATTTCTTACTGCCTTAATAACCGACATAATGCGCTCAAATTCAATTTCTTCATCTGCGAAATTAAATTCTTCCTTATAAGTAGGCCACTTTGTAACCATCAAGGCAGGTTGCTCACCGTGGGGCATTGACTGCCAGATTTCTTCGGTTATAAATGGCATAAAGGGATGGAGAAGCGCTAAGGTATTTGTAAATACATAGGTAAGTACCGCTCTCGCAGTATCGGCGGCTTTCTTATCTTCACCGCCAAGACGAGATTTGCAAATCTCTATATACCAATCGCAGAAAACATCCCAGATAAAGTCATAAAGTTTTTGCACCGCAAGGCCGAGTTCGAATTTATCAAGGTTTTCGGTAACGTCCTTAATAACTGTATTATACTTAGAAATTATCCACTTATCCTCAAGGGCAAAATCGGCAACATTTAAAGGAATAACCTCATCACTTTCAAGATTCATTAAAATAAATCTTGCCGCATTCCATATCTTATTAGCGAAGTTACGGCTTGCCTCAACCCTTTCAGGTATATAGCGCATATCGTTTCCGGGGCTATTGCCCGTTGCGAGAGAAAATCTTAAAGCATCGGCGCCGAAATTATCGATTACTTCCAAGGGGTCAACGCCGTTTCCTAAGGATTTTGACATTTTTCTACCTTGAGAGTCTCTTACAAGGCCGTGAATAAGTACGGTATTAAAGGGTACTTCCCCAGTATGCTCAATTCCCGAGAACATCATTCTCATAACCCAGAAAGGAATTATGTCATAACCCGTAACCAAGGTGTTGGTGGGGTAATAATGCTTAAAGTCCTCCGCATCCTTATCGGGCCAACCGAGAGTTGAGAAGGGCCAAAGGGCAGATGAGAACCAGGTATCCAAAGTATCGGGGTCTTGATTTATCTTCTCGCTGCCGCAATGAGAACAGCGCTTGGCTTCTTCTTTGGAAACGGTAATTTCGCCGCACTCCTCGCAGTACCAAGCGGGAATTCTATGACCCCACCAAAGCTGACGGGAAATACACCAATCCCTGATATTCTCAAGCCAATGGAAATAGATTTTCTCAAATCTTTGAGGAACGAACTTGGTTTCTCCCACCTTAACGGCCTCAATAGCGGGCTCTGCCAAGGGCTTCATTTTAACAAACCACTGCTTAGAAATACGGGGCTCAACGGTAGTACCGCAACGGTAGCAGGTGCCAACATTATGGGTATAATCCTCAATTTTAACAAGGGCGCCTTCGGCCTCTAAATCGGCTACGATGGCCTTTCTTGCCTCGTATCTGTCCATACCCGCATACTTGGGATAATCATCGGTAATTTTAGCATCATCGGTCATAACATTTATAACGGGAAGATTATGACGAAGACCTACCTCAAAGTCATTGGGGTCATGAGC
>JAZNFF010000011.1:0-1716 GCA_045588995.1 Acutalibacteraceae bacterium | reverse complement strand
TTTAACGAGCACCGCGCCCTTTCCTTGAATTCCGTAAGCGCCCGCTTTATCACAATACTCATTTGTATCAAGATAAGCGTTAATTTCTTCATCGGTAAGAGGGTAAAACTCCACCTTCGTTACCTCGCTGAAGGAGATTTCTTTTCCCCCTTTTACAATAGCGCAACCCGTTATAACCAAGTGGGTTTTCCCCGATAAAGATTTAAGCATTAAAAACGCATCCTCGCGGGAAGATGGTTTGCCGAGAATTTTATCCTCTGAAATTACGCAGGTATCTGCCCCTATTATTAAGGAATCGGGATAGTTTTTGCCAATATGCCTTGCCTTTTGCAAACTCAAATAAGCGGGGGCATCAAGGTGGCTTATTCCTTCGGGAATGGTTTCATCAATATCGGCGGGGATGCAGGTATAATGGGGTATAATTTTTTCTAAAAGTTCCTGCCTTCTGGGTGAGGACGAGGCCAGAATATAATCCATAACTAACCCTCAAGTCCGAAATATTTTGCGGCGTTATTATAGCAGATATCCTCTATAAGTTTGCCGAGATATTTTTCATCATCGGGATATTCCCCGTTTTCTACCCAAGAGCCGATTAAATTACAAAGGATTCTTCTGAAATATTCGTGGCGGGTATAGGAAAGGAAACTGCGGGAATCGGTGAGCATACCGATAAAGTTACCCAGTACAGATAGGTTTGCAAGGGATTTGAGTTGGGTTTCCATACCCGATTTTGTATCGTTAAACCACCAGGCCGAGCCGTGCTGAATTTTACCTGCGGCCTCGGTACCTTGGAAACAACCGAGCACCGTTCCGATAAGTTCATTATCGTGAGGATTTAAAGAATAAATAATGGTTTTGGGTAGAAGACCGTCGGTATCAAGGGCGTTTAAAAATCCCGTAAGGGCGAAACAGCATTCTTTTGTGGAGATGCAGTCAAATCCCGTATCGGCGCCAAGTTTTTCAAATTTTGCGGTATTGGTATTTCTCTGAACGCCGTAATGAAGTTGCATTACGATATCACGCTTTGCATATTCGCGGCCGAGGAATAAAAGCAGGAAGGTTTTATATTTATCGGCTTCAAGCTGTGTAATTTCTTTGCCGCTTATGGCCTTTTTAAAGATTTTATTAACTTCCTTTTCCGTAGACGGTTCATAAACCATATAATCAATTCCGTGGTCGGTAGCGCGGCAACCGAGTTGACAGAAATGGTCAAGGCGGCGAGCAAGGGCTGCACAAACTTCGCTGACGCTTTCTATCTTCATATCGGCGGCTTCGGCCAATTTCTCTATATAATCGGTAAAGCCCGCCTTATCAATATTAACTGCTTTATCGGGGCGGAAAGAGGGAAGCACCTTGGCAGTACATTCGCCCTTTTCGGCAATTTCCTTATGATAACGAAGGTCGTCAATGGGGTCGTCGGTGGTGCCAATCATAGCAACATTAGAGTTTTTAATAATGCTTAAAACTGACATACTGTCATCTTTAAGTTTATCGTTGCAAAGGTCGAAAACCTCTTTTGCGTTATCTTCGGAGAGGGTACCCTCAAAACCAAAATAGCGCATAAGTTCAAGGTGGGACCAATGATACATAGGGTTGCCTATGAGTTTCGGCATAACCTCGGCAAAATGAGAAAACTTGGTAAAATCATCCGCATCCCCCGTAATCTCGTTTTCGGCAACACCGTTTGAACGGATGGTGCGCCACTTATAATGGTCG
>JAZNFF010000010.1:0-1837 GCA_045588995.1 Acutalibacteraceae bacterium | reverse complement strand
CATTACTTTATTATCACTATGAGTATCAATACGTAAATTCAATTTATATCCTTTACAGTAATCAAGACAAGTTTTGAGAACACCTTTGCTCTTCCCCGCACTCGCAACTCTATGAACTGCATAATACTCACTATCCGAAATCCAGTTTCCGTTTTCTATATAATTATATGTTGGGTCTACGCCTTTTATAAAAGCGAAAACACCGTGAATTTCATCATTAATATCCAAAACATATAATTGTTCCTTATTGATATCTTCAATAAGAATTTCTTTTTGAGGATATCCGCCATTCCATTGGGTTGGATTACCGGTAACACGCATAAAGTTCCTTGCCGTTTCATAAACCGCAAGTATTTCATCTATATCATTAAGTTTTGCTAATCTAATCATAATTTAATCCTTAAATTCTGCAATAGTTACACCATCTTCACCTTCACCAAAAACGCCAAGTCGGAAGGTTTTAATGGATTTATGTCCCTTAAGATAACTTTGAACTGCCTTTCTTAAAACGCCGGTACCTTTTCCGTGGATAATACGAATGGATTCAAGGTGAGAAAGAATAGCGTTATCAATATATTTATCAAGTTCCATAAGCGCTTCATCTGAAGCCATGCCTCTTAAATCTACCTCGCCCGATACATTTCTGGCGGCATTTGAAACCATTTTACTAACCTTGCGGGTTTTCTTGATTTCGGTTGTTTGGGCAGATTTTTTAATACGAAGGTCATCAAACTTGACCCACATTTTCATTGATCCCGACATAACGAAAACTCTTTTACCCTTTTCATCTGTATCAATAACCGTTGCGTCCTTATTGATACTGCTGATTATAACAATATCGTTTTTCTTGGGCATTTTTTCAAGTTTCTCACGATTATCCTGACGGTTTTCAACGGGGTCAGCAAGATTATCAAGTTCATCAAGTGTCTTTTTATAATTAAGACGTGCATTTTCAATACTTTTAGCGGCATTTTCTGCGGTAAGCGCTTTTTTAGAATCTTCTAATTGGTTGAGAAGTATCGCTGACTTATTACGAGCGTCATCAATTATCTGATTTGCTCTTTCGCGGGTCTTTTCCATCAATTTTTCTTGTTTAATCCTAAACTCGTTTTCAAGATTCTCGGTGCGTTTCTTACTCTCATAAAGTTCCATACGAAGACGGGAAACCCTATTTTTTTCTTCTTCGGCTTCTTGACGTGCCTTTTCAAGAGATGCCACTACCCTCTCAAAACGCATATCATCTTCGGTAACTTGATTTCTCGCACTATCGATAATAAAGTCACCAAGGCCTAATTTTTGCGATATTTCAAAGGCATTTGACCTACCAGGTATGCCAATAATCAATTTATAGGTAGGTTTAAGGGTATTAATATCAAATTCGCAACTTGCATTTTCAACCCTATAACCGTCAAGTGCATAAGATTTGAGTTCGGGATAATGTGTAGTAGCCACAGTTTTGGCGCCATTATCAGTTAAGTGCATTAGTATGGCTTTGGCAATAGCAGCGCCTTCAATTGGGTCGGTACCTGCACAAAGTTCATCAAACAAAACCAATGAGTTATCATCAAACTCATCGAGAATTGAAATGATATTCACCATATGGGAAGAGAAAGTTGAAAGGGATTGCTCAATACTTTGCTCATCACCAATGTCCGCAAATATTTTATTAAAGACGGATACCTCGCTATTATCGTCAGCAGGTATCATAAGACCGCACATAGCCATCAATGTCAAAAGTCCCACCGTTTTTAGAGTAACGGTTTTACCGCCCGTATTAGGTCCGGTAATAATAAGGGTATCATATTCTTCACCCAAGGTTACGGTTATTGGCACAACC
>JAZNFF010000009.1:0-5048 GCA_045588995.1 Acutalibacteraceae bacterium | reverse complement strand
GGTTGTGCCAATAACCGTAACCTTGGGTGAAGAATATGATACCCTTATTATTACCGGACCTAATACGGGCGGTAAAACCGTTACTCTAAAAACGGTGGGACTTTTGACATTGATGGCTATGTGCGGTCTTATGATACCTGCCGACGATAATAGCGAAATATCTGTTTTTAATAAAATATTTGCGGACATTGGTGATGAGCAAAGTATAGAGCAGTCACTTTCTACCTTTTCATCTCATATGGTAAATATAATATCAATTCTTGAGGAATTTGATGATAATTCTCTTGTTTTATTCGATGAACTTTGCGCGGGAACAGACCCAATTGAAGGCGCTGCTATTGCCAAAGCCATACTAATGCACTTAACTGATAATGGCGCCAAAACTGTGGCTACTACACATTATCCCGAACTCAAATCATACGCTCTCGATAGTTACAAAGTTGAAAACGCAAGTTGCGAATTCGATATTAATACCCTTAAACCTACTTATAAATTGATTATTGGCATACCCGGTAGGTCAAATGCCTTTGAAATATCGCAAAAATTAGGCCTTGGTGACTTTATTATCGATAGTGCGAGAAATCAAGTTACCGAAGATGATATGCGATTTGAAAGGGTAGTAGCGTCGCTTGAAAAGGCAAGACAGGAAGCTGAAGAGGAAAGATCAAAAGTTTCCCGACTTAAAATGGATCTTTATGAAAGTAAAAAGCGCACCGAAAATATCGAAAATGAACTTCGCGCAAGACAAGAAAAACTGATGGAGCAAACTCGTGAAAAGGCAAATCAAATAATCGAGGACGCTCGAAACAAATCTTCTATTCTTCTTAATCAGTTAGAAGAATCTAAAAAAGCGCTTACTGCAGAAAATGCCGCTAAAAGTATTGAAGCTGCTCGGCTTAATTATAAAAAGACTCTTGATGAACTTGATAATCTTGCGGACCCCGTTGAAAACCGTCGGGATAATCGTGAGAAACTTGAAAAAATGCCCAAGAAAAACGATATTGTTATAATTAGCAGTATCAATAAAGACGCCACCGTTATTGACACCGACGAAAAAGGTAAAAGAGTTTTTGTTATGTCGGGCTCAATGAAAATGTGGGTCAAGTTTGATGACCTTCGCATTAAAAAAACAGCCCAAACAACCGAAATTAAGAAAACCCGCAAGGTTAGTAAAATGGTTTCAAATGCCGCCAGAAATGTATCGGGCGAGGTAGATTTAAGAGGCATGGCTTCAGATGAGGCGCTTATGGAACTTGATAAATATATTGATAACGCAATTCTTTCACATCTTGATTCTATCCGTATTATTCACGGTAAAGGTACAGGTGTTTTAAGAAAAGCTGTTCAGAGTTACCTCAGGTCCCATAAATCCATTAAAACCTTCCGACTTGGCGTTTTTGGTGAAGGCGAAGACGGTGTTACTATTGCAGAGTTTAAGGAATAAAGTATGATTAGATTAGCAAAACTTAATGAATTAAATGAAATTCTTGCCGTTTATGAAACTGCAAGGAACTTTATGCGTGTTACCGGTAATCCAACCCAATGGAACGGCGGATATCCTCGAAAAGAAATTCTTATTGAAGATATCAATAAGGAACAATTATATGTTTTGGATATTAATGATGAAATTCACGGTGTTTTCGCTTTTATAAAAGGCGTAGACCCAACATATAATTATATAGAAAACGGTAACTGGGTTTCGGATAGTGAGTATTATGCAGTTCATAGAGTTGCGAGTGCGGGGAAGAGCAAAGGTGTTCTCAAAACTTGTCTTGATTACTGTAAAGGATATAAATTGAATTTACGTATTGATACTCATAGTGATAATAAAGTAATGCAGCATCTACTTATCAAAAATGGTTTTATAAAATGCGGAACCATTTATCTTGCAAACGGTGACCCAAGAATTGCATTTGAGTTTATAAATAAATAAATAAGCAAAACATAGGCGGAAAAAATTCTGCCTATGTTTTTTTATATTTTCTATTGACAAACGTATATTTGGTTGTTATAATATAACTGTACTAATTGACATAGTACAGTAGGAAGGGGTGAATAAATGTTCCAACTTGATTTAAAAAACGGCGTGCCGATTTGTGATCAGATAGTTAACGGCTTTATTAAACTGAAAGCCATTGGTGTTTTAAAAGGCGGGGAACAATTACCCAGTGTTCGCGTTCTGGCTTCACAGTTCTCCGTTAATCCTAATACCGTGCAAAAAGCGTATGCCATTCTTGAATCCAACGGAATAATTTATACCGTAAAGGGAAAAGGATCATTTATATCCGATGATGAAAGGGCTTATAATGCTATCGTTGAAAATGCCGAAAATAATTTTATAACGGCTATCGGTGAGGCAAAAAAGATAGGCCTTTCCAAAGAACAGTTAATTTCCCTAATTGAAAAAACATTTTAGAAAGGAATGATATAAATGATTACCGGTAAGGGTATTTTTAAGAAGTTTGAAAACAAGATAGCTCTTGATAAAATATCATTTCAGATAGATGATGGTTGCATTTACGGACTTGTTGGTTCCAATGGTTCGGGCAAATCAACGCTTCTTCGTTTGATTTCAGGAGTATATAGAGCAGATGGGGGAGAAATCTGCGTTGACGGAATTCCCGCGTTTGATAACCCTCTGATTAAATCGCAAATTGCTTTTTTAGGTGATACGCCTTATTTTTTACCGCAATCCAATTTAAGTGATATGGCAAGATTTTACGCTTCGCTTTATCCTGATTTCAGTTATGAGGAATATAATAGATTATTATCTATTTTTCCGCTGAATCCAAAAGCGCGACTTTCTACCTTTTCTAAAGGTATGCAAAGACAGGCATCACTTATATTATTGCTTTCAACCAAACCACGTTATATATTGCTTGATGAGGCGTTTGATGGACTTGATGTTGTGATGCGCAAGGTTCTTGGAAATATACTTATGGATGGCGTTGAGAAGTCGGGAATTACGGCTATAATCGCTTCCCATAATTTAAGAGAGTTAGAATCCCTGTGTGACCACATAGGGCTTATACACGAAGGCAAGATGATTATGGACGGTGCCATTGAGGGTATTAGAGATAAGATACATAAAATTCAGGTTGCATTTTCAAATGTACCCGAAACTAAGATTTTCGAAAAACTTGATTTAATTAAACTTGAACGCACGGGCTCCCTTGTTCAGATAATTGCAAGGGGAGATCGCAAAGAAATTTTAGATTATATCAATGGCCTTTGTCCTTTGTTTGCAGAATGCATTGAGCCAACACTTGAAGAAATGTTTATGTATGAATTGGAGGTGACGGGTTATGATGTTAAGAACATCCTCGAATAAGTTGAACCCAACCGCGAAGCTAATCGGTTTTTCGGTTAGAAAAAATATTGGATTAACTATTTTAGCGAGCATCGCTATGCTTATAATCTGTCCGGGTCTTGTGCTTACGCGAATATTTGATTTTGTAGAAAACAGTGCAAGAGCATATGATTTCAGCAATGTAGCCGAATCTATGATTTTATGGATAACCGCTGCCGCTTCTATTGGAGTCGTTTTGCTTAACATACTAAACTTCTCATATCTGTTTTCTAAAAAATCCAGCGATGTTTTCCATTCTGTACCCTTAAAAAGAGGAGAACTCCTTTTCGCGAGAAGCTTTTCAGGAATAATCAATGTTTTAGTACCTGTAGTTCTCGGCTATTTAAGTATGGCGGGTATAGTCCTGTTTATGCCAAGTGTTATTGGCGAGATAATGCCGTTAGTAATAGGTTTTGCTTACACGCTTTTGGCAATGCTCTTCTGCTCGGCATTCTCAATGATATTTATTGTTTGCGCAGGAACAGCATTCGACTGGGCGGTTTCCTTCTTTGGCATAAATATCGGCAGTATGCTAGTCGGCTCAATACTTCTTGATTATTGCTATGATAATTTAAGAGGTTATTATCCTACAAGCACTACTGATTTATTTAGATATATATCACCACCTTATTTCTTATTTGAAGGTATTACTAAATACACATATCAAGATTCTCTTAATGAAATGCTTGATACGATATCTATTATAATTCATTTCGCAGTATGCTTGGCACTTACGGTAATTTTCTATTTAATATCACTTTTCTTATACAGAAAAAGACCTGCAGAAAAGGGCGGAGACTCCTTCGCTTTCAGATTTATTTATGTAATCTGTAGTTTATTAGCTGGTTTCTGTTGTGGATACGCTCTGGCGCTGATTTTTGGCGCCGATGAAAATTCTATACCGTTTTATGCCATCGCAGGAATTGGCGCTATTCTATCTTGTGTAGTTTACGGCGCTATAACCGATAGGGGCTTTAAAAAGGTTAAAAGCTATATTTTAACGGGTGTTATTTCTTTTATAATTCTTGCAGCCACTTTCTTAAGCATCTCGTTTGATGTGTTTGGATTTTCAAAACGAATTCCCGAAGCGGAAAAAATTGAATTTGTTTCCATAAAAATTGATAGCACCGATGTAGTTTATGATGACCCAACATTAGCCCTTGATATTCATAAAACAGTTTATGATATGGAGTTTAGCGAAGGATGGGATAATTCCGTACTACTTGCATATAGGCTTAAAAACGGCCTTACTATGACCAGAAAATTCTGGTATGAAAGCGAAAAGATTGAAGACCTTCTTATGAGATACGCTAAAAGTGAAGAGCGTATCCAAAATATTGAATATCAAATTGAAAGCGCCTATGAGCATTTTGATGTTGATTTCAATTTTAAGCAAAATGGAAAAACCGTTTACGCCTATATGAAAATTGATAAGGAGCAGATGCAACAAATTTTTGAACTTTATAAAAAGGAATTAGCAAATGCCAATACGTACTCTGCCAACCGAGATTATGATACTAATTTCTCGTATAATATTATCGAGGACAACCATACTAATTATGAATTCTTTGGTCTTAATATAAGCGAAGATTTCCCCGAAACCCGTAAGCTTCTTGATGAATTATTTGAGGAATATAGTAAGAAAGATACTTCCGCAGATGAAAAAATAGGTTAAAATTAAAACAGTCTGAAACGGGGT
>JAZNFF010000008.1:0-19671 GCA_045588995.1 Acutalibacteraceae bacterium | reverse complement strand
TAAACGTGTTTTTCATTTTTTCAAATCCCCTTTTTTAAAAAAATTTATACCTATTGTAAGTATAGCACACCTATTATATATATGCAATAGGAAAAATAAAAAAAACGAGCGAATTTTCGCCCGTTCTGAGTTATGAGTTATCAGTTATGAATTTGGCTTACGCCGAATGTTATGATATTCGCGGTGCGAATAGTTAATGTGTTCGCATAGAGAACGAATATATATCGTCGGCTTTGCCGACACCGAAACTTTGCCTTATGGCAAATCATAACGAGGCAAAGCCGCTTATATCTCATAACTTGCCGAAGGCAATTATAACTTTAAACGGGTTGTCATAAACGACAACCCGTTTAAATACCAGTTTATTGCATATTAACTATAATATAATCGCCCATATCTTTTATATATCCCGTTGTAGGATAGGTGGGCATTTTTGCGCCTTCCTCATTGGCGGCAATCCAATAGGTATTGTAATCCGCGGGGATATAATCGCATCCGTAATATGCGAAAAGATGAGCAAGGGGCTCTTGATTAAAGGATAGAATAGACCAATAAATAACTGAATTGATATTGGAATCGGGTATTTTGCGGGAAAATGCCGCCGCATCAAGTTCTCTTCCAACCAAGGATGAATATTTAGTACAGAGTTTATTATATAAATTCCACTCTCTGCTAAAGGGAGAAACACTTGCGGATTCTATTATATTGGTGCCGATTGAATGGGCCCCAACAAAAATAACCGGTTTACTTCTATCAAAACCTGAACGAAGGTCGTAACTAACTTGACGGACAACCGCCTCTTCACTTTCGCTGCGGCGGTGGTTGAGTTCAAGAAAATAGTTAAGATATGCCGCTTGATAGAAGCACAAAAGTCCGCAAAGGGTAAGCGCGCAAATTCGCAAAGCGGTTTTTGGTTTGCTGATACCTTTCGGGAAAGCGGATACAAGCATCATACCCGTAAATGCGCAGAAAGCCGCGAAAACCTGGCAGGTGCGGTAGGGCGAAAATACGCCTTGAACAACCGAAAGCAATATAAGGGAAAGTATCATTCCTGCGCCCATAAGCAAAATCCAAGGGCTATGCTTTTTAGCGGCAACGATGCCCATAATAATGAATATAAGTCCGCTGAACATAAGAACGAGCAAGGGCATATAGATTACCGAGCGGAAAATATAGAAAACAAACCAATCATCCAAAAGTTTTAGTATAATTTCTTTTGCGGGAGCGGTACCCCAAAGAATCTGGGTAGCTCCGTTGGGAGCGGGAGGAATATTAAACACCGCAAGAATCACTCGGTGGATAACCATCCTCATAAGAAGTCCTATAACTAAAACGCCCGCATAAATAAGACCCTGCTTTAAAATTTCTAAAAACTTTTTTTCTTTTTCTTCGCCGTATATAATCTGCAAAGCGAGAATGGCGAAAACAAAGAAAATATATACGGGAACTACCGATTCATAACCCGCGCAAACCAAGGTCATAAGCGGTACTGCGCCAAGTAAAGAAAGCCAATTTTTAAGTTCCTTTTCACTATGAATAAAGGAATGAATAATCAAAAGAGAAAAAGAAACTAATAAAAATGAGCCGCAGATATTAACATTTGCGCCCGTATATTCCCAAATCTCGTTCATAAGAGGGTAGGAAATAAAAAGGCAGGAGAAAATCGTAAGCGCGCCGAGAGAAATTTTGCCTTTTGAAACTCTTTTAAAGAGAACGCAGAAATTTATAGCGGCGAAGACAAACATAAAAACTGCAAAAATATCTATGAGGTAAGAGTTTTCCCATTTCCCTTCTATAAAGGACCAAAACCATATGCCGAAACGACCCGCGGCAAGCATATGGTTGCCCGAGCCCACGTATCTGTCATATTCCGTGTCATCAATACTGACAGATGTATTAAAAGCGGCATATCCGAAGGAGATAAGGGCAATGGCAAAAACGCAGAAGCAATAAGCTCGGCTTTTGATAAGCCCTCTCACATCATCTAAATATTTTTTCATTTTATTTTTCCTCGAAATTGATTCGTTTTTCTTCGATTACCAAGGGTCTGTTCATAACTCGGGTGTTTATAGAAAGGATATATTCACCGATGAAGCCGAGGAAGGCAAGCTGAATACCGCCCATAAAGAAAACGGTGATGATAATGGGGGCGTATCCGGCGGCAAAGCTATCCCAATAGATAAGCTTTGCAATAAGGAAGCCGATACCGATAAGGAAACTTATGGCGGCGATAAAGAAACCGAAAAACTCTGCAATTCTCATTCCAACCTTGGTATAGCTTGTGAAGCTGAGCATTGCAGCATCAAATAAGCTATACCAGTTATTGCTGGTTTTACCCGCGCGTCTTTTAGGTTGCTCATACTCAACCTCTTTTCTTTCGGGGCCCAGTTCGGCAACAATGCCGCGGATAAAGGGAATGGGGTCGTTAAGTTCGCGCATTGTATTTACAAAACTCTTATCATAAAGGCCAAATCCCGTAAACTGCTCAATCATTTCAACGCTGCTCATTTTACGGATAATCTTATAGTAGCAACCGCGAAGGAAATAAACCAATTTATTTTCCTGACTCTTGGTTTTTCTGCCGATAACGATTTTATACCCCTTTTCCCACTCTTTAACGAAAACGGGAATAAGTTCTACGGGGTCTTGGAAATCGGCGCAGATAGTTACGGTGCAATCACCCGAAGTATTGAGAATTCCATAGTAAGGGGAATTGAACTGACCGAAATTCTTGGAATTGAAGATGGCCTTAACGTTTTTATCCTCTTTGCAGATTTCTTCGATAACTGCGCGGGTATTATCTTTAGATTTATTATCTATAAATAGAATCTCATAATTATATTCGGGGAGATTTTTGATAAATTCATCCCTAACCGCCTCGTAAATCGGACGGGCATTTTCTTCCTCGTTATAACAAGGTATCATTACGGAAATAGTTTTTTTGCTCATTATAAATCCCCCTTAAAATACTGTACGGTGGTTTTTATTCCTTCGGAGAAGGGTGTTTGAGGAACAAAGCCCGTATCTTTGGTAAGTTCTCTGATATCGGCCGCAAGGTGCATAACCTGACGGGGACCATAGGGAACTTCGCCAAAACCTAAAGGCAAATCAGGGTTAATAAAATCACGGATTTCTTCTATATATTTCTTTAAAGGAAGGGCTTTTCCGCCGCCTAAAACATAGGTTTTACCGCCTACGCCCCTTTGGGCTATAAGCACAAATGCTTTTGCGGCATCGAAAGAGTATAAATAATCCCATTTCTGCACGCCCTCGGTTAAAGATGGTTTTTCACCCTTTAAAAGTTTGGTTACGAGTCCCGAAACCATAGTGGAACAACTGTCTTTAGGGCCGTAAACACTTAAAATACGCACCCAAATATGCTCGATTCCCAGTTTTTCGCACTCAATTCGGCTCATATTTCCCGCCGCAAGTTTGGCGATACCGTATCCGTTTTCGGGGAAACAAGGGGTTGATGGGGTTAAAACTCCATCAACTCTGCCATATTCGGCCTGACTTCCCGCTCCTATAAAAATTTTACAGCCAAGTGTCGCGGCGGCGCGGACCGCATCAATGGTATAGCCCATGTTTTCTATCTGGGCCTTCATATCATTTCTGCCGTCACCAATAGTATGCGCCCAACCAAAGTGGTAAAAAGCATCTACCTTTTCGGGAATCAGGTTTTTAAGGTCTTTAAGGTTAGAAAGGTCGCAAAAAACCTTATTTATCAGGGGATTTTGGGGAATAGCGTCGCTTCGGCTCGAATTAGGTCGGCAAACGGCGTAAACCTTTATCCCGTTTTTTGCGAGTTCTTCGCAAAGGGCGGTACCTATAGCCCCCGTAGGTCCTGTAAGCACCGCTGATTTTATATCTCTTTTAATCATTTAATCTATTCCTCATCAATAAGTGGAACAAACATAATTTCTCTTAATTCTTCGCGGGGAAGGAAGGGAGCCAGGTCCTCAAGGGGAGGACTAACGAGGGTTCCGTCGGGCAGACGTTTGGTACTGCTCTTGGGTTCCCAAACCTGCTTTGTATCGGTAAATATTTCGCAGAAAACGGGACCTTCGGTATTTAAGGTATTATTAACCGCGGTCTTCATTTCCTCGTTGCTATGAGCCGAGAAATAGGTATAGCCGAAGGCGCGGGCCAGTTTCTCAAACTCGGGGAAGGAAAGGTCGCCCGATTCTTCGCCGATACCTACCTTGCAGTGATGAGAGAAAAGGTTGGTTTGTGTTATACGGATAGAGTGATATCCGCTATTATTTATAAGGAAAATCTTGATGGGAAGGCGATTTGTAAGGATGGTCTGAAGTTCTTGCAGATTCATCATTATGGAGCCATCGCCTTCAAGACATATAGTCTCTTTTCTGCCTCCGCCTATGCAGGTACCAATAGCGGCGGGAAGTCCGTAACCCATACTTGCAACTGCGCTATTATTAGCGAAACGGGCACCTTTTTTAATATGGTACGCTTGATGGCCTACAACGCAGCAAGCGCCGTTGGATACGGCGGTAAGAGCGTTTTCGGGAAGCTGGCGGCTCATATAGTCAACAAAGGCATAAACATTGGCGGTTTCGCCGTTTTCTGCCTTCTGGTCTTCGCGGACAACGGGATATTTTTCCTTCCATCCGCGGCAGGCCGAAAGCCATTCTTCGCCTTTGTATATCTTGCCGATAAGTTTATTATCAAGTTTAGTAAGGAAATCCTTTGCATCTGCCCAAACGGGATATTCAACGTGCAAAGTAGGTTTCTTAAGTTCTGCCTTATCAATATCCACCATAATAACTTCGGCATTTCTTGCCCAGGTTTTCCAGTTATAGCCGGTTTGACGAATGGATATACGAGTGCCGACTGCTAAAATAAGGTCGGCATTCTGAATTGCCCAGTTACCTGCGCGGTCGCCCATATTTCCTGCTCTGCCGCAGTATAAAGGATGGTCGGATTCTATTAAATCAATGGCGTTCCAATAGGTAACGATGGGAATATTGAGTTTTTCGAGAACGCTTCTGAACTTTTCAAAACCGCCCGAAAGGCGAATTCCGTAACCCGCATGGAAAACGGGGCGCTTGGCGTTCTTGATTTTTTCGATAACCGTATTGATGGTAGCATCATCCACTTCGGGAGGAAGAAGTTTATCGTCCTCTTCTGGATTATAGCCCTCAAGTTCATCAGTTTCGATGAATCCGCCTTGGAAGTTTACGGGAATATCCACCCAAACAGGACCGGGTCTGCCCGTGGTTGCAAGGTGCCATGCCTTTTCAAGTTCGTAGCGGATTCGGGTGGGATCCTCAATCATAACCGCATACTTGGTCATGGGCTCTACTGATTTAACAATATCATATTCCTGGTCACCCATAGCGCGAAGGGGAGTTTCGGTGAACTCAAGAGCATAGCGGGCGGTGGTATCATAACGCACCTGACCAGAAATTACAAACATAGGAATAGAATCAAGCCAACCGCCAACAACACCCGTTAAAGCATTGGTGCCTCCAGGGCCGGTGGTAACGCACAGGGCGGCGATTTTGTTATCAAGTCGGGCATAGGCCTCGGCCGCAATGGCGCTTGCCTGCTCGTGATGGTTATAGGTCACCTTTAGGTTTTCGTGATGGCCGAGAGCGTCATTAAGGTGCATAGCGCCTCCGCCAACTACGGAAAACACATCGGTAACACCTTTAGCAACTAAAAAATCGGCAACATAATCTGCAAGTCTTTGTTTCATGATGGGACTCCTTAATTTTTTATGCGGGTAATTCCGCTTTTGTTTTGTTTTTAAATATAACTTTTCTAAAGTAGGGATAAAGGGTATCAATGGCGAGTAGGCATAAAAGCGCTATGAGCGCCAAACTCGATATAGTAGTAGTAAGACCTAACCTATAAAAAGCATCGGGGTCGATACCGAAAAAGTCGTAATCGCCGAAGGAGAAGGGGGCAAACATACATACGAAAAGAATCATATAAATATAATCGATAAATCCCCGTTCGCTACGGCTTTCAAAATATGTTACAAGGGGTATAACCATATAAAGCAGCGTATAGGTATAGCTGAAACCTGCAATAAGGATAACCGCCGCGCCCAAAACTGCCTCGAGTTTCCAAGTTTCTTTAGAGAGCAAGAATACAGTGCCGCCTAAAATAAAGACGAAAACAAAGCAGAATGTGCGGGAAACGGTTAACTCAATTCCCGTAAGTTTCGAAAGGAAGGCCAGAGTGTTGCTTAAATTTACCTTATAACCAAAGCCAAAGATCTTCATTTTTGCATCGGTGGCGAAGATGTTTTCCACCATCAGTTTAATGGCATCGAGGCCGCCGAAAACAATAAAGGGAAGGAAGAAGAATATTATTCCGTAAATAACGGCGCGTAAGGATTCTTTCCACATTTTATTTTTTATAAGAAGCAAACCGAAAAATACGGGATAAATCTTAATGGCGGTGGCAATTGCCAAACATATTAGGGCAAGTTCTCTAAGAAATTTATTATCACTCTTATAAAAGCGTATAAAAACCAAAAGGAACATAAGGGCCTGAAGAATAATATTTCCTCTTTCATAGCAATACCAGAAGGGAACGGTGCCTGTAATGAGTACTATATAGAAATATCTGTCTATAAGTGATTTTATCTCTTTTGGTTTTAAAAGGGTATAGATGATAATACAAGTAAAAGCCAAAATAAGAGCGCAGGTAATAAGTCCCCATTGGTCGTTTCTCCACTGAAAAGAGGTGGAGAATTCGGGATTCATAAAGTTGCCGCAAAATCTATAGTAGAGAAGACAAATTGCGGGATAAATATTGCCTTTATCGGCATAAGGATTTAAGAAATTAGCATCGTAGATACTATTAAAGAAATCCATCATTGTATCCTGAGTATCGGGATGCAAAAGCATATAGAAACTGCGTCCCCCCGTAAAAAAGAAGGTAATAACCGTATATGCTAAAAGCGTTAAAGTCCCGAAAACGAATATTTTTTGAGGGGTTGTAGCCGCCCCAAAGGCGATTTTATATTTTTCTTTCAAACTGATGCCTCCTTCGGAGAATGGACGCGAGCAAAAACCTTCGTCACGCTCCTTGTTGTGCGGCGGAATTAATTGCCACGGAGTTTATAAAATTTCGAAAAAGTTTAATTGGTTTGAATCTTTAGTTCATTGCTGACCCAAAGATATATAGGGTCGGAACTATAGATGCGATATACACCTAAAAGCGAATAACTTCCGCTTCCAACCAGAGCTTGATAGGCCTTTTGAATGTCCCTTTGACCGCTGGTTTCTTCGTTTCGGAATAATTCTTCGTGAATTAACCAGGTTTCTTCGGGCATATCCATCCAAACTATGAAATCGGGCGGGTTTTGCAATAAGACGGTTGCATCCGCCTTGGCCTGATTATCGGAACAAACATCAAAATAGTGAGTCTTGGCAAAAGTTGGCGAAGGAAGATTTGCCATAACATTGAAATATGCAATGTGTGGGAACGAATAGAGAGTTGAATCTTCCTTTTTATATTGTTCAACCAGATGATATATTTCGTTCATCGGAACGGTAGTTTCGCTGTTTGCATAAATTCCTTTGAGATGTGGGTCATCAAAGGTTGCGGTGGCATCATAGGTGGTGTTGGTCATATTAACTCCCCACCAATGATAAGTAAACCAATTTCGCTGATAAAATACCGTGAGCACTGTAAAACAAGCCAATATAAGAGCAAGTACCTGTTTTGCTTTCTTAACCGATATAGGCGCCGAAAGCAGATAACCCATAAACAAAGAAACCGAAAGAAACGCGCTGTGGTCCTCTATTGTGTAGGAGAAACCGTGAACATACATAATACTCCACGAAGCCACACAAATAATAAGTCCCACCGTTTTTGAACGGTCCTTTTTAATGGCAACAAGGTATAGCAAATATACAGAAATTAAAAATTCGGCCAAGAAAATTGCAAATAAGAAATGCTGACGGAAGTCGCGCAACTGGAAAAAATTAAATAAACTTTGCTTGGCAGATGTTATTGTTCTGAATAAAAAGACAAATCCTGCCAACATAACCGAAGGGGCAATAGCCCAGTGTTTTTTGGAACTTTCTTTTGAGCACATAAAGGCAAATCCAAGTCCCAAAATTAAGAAACCTATTACTAATAAAAGGATTAATTTCCAAGTAACAGGAAATGCTTGGTCACGGTTTTTAACGGCATCAACCAAAACAACTATCAACCATACGCTTACGGCCAATATGAGCATCCACTGGATGATATTGCATATTAATTGGGTTTTGGGGCCACTGAATTTTTCTTTGATAACATTAAGAACATAAAATACCAAGAAAAATCCGCCGAGAATCAAAGCATTAGGGGTGAGAATTCGGGGAATAAATCCGAATAAGACAGATAATAAACTGCCTTTAGAACTTGCGCCGCCGAAAACCTGTTTCACAAAGGGAATAAGCGTATCCGTAAAGAACATTGTCATAATAGCGCCGGCGAAAAATACGGCGCATCCCACAACAACGATGCCCAAAACTTTAAGGGCTTTTTTCATATTTACGAAATAAACTGCCGCCAAAAACATAACGCCAACGGCAAGGGAAAGTAAAAGTCCCAAAGTTTGCTTAACCATAAAGGAAGCCGCCGCGCAGAAACCAAAGAAAAAAGCATGAATATACGGATTTTCTTCAAAAGTTTCATACATACGGATACAAAGCCAAACGCCGATTAATCCGAGAAAAAGTGAAGTTTGATAATATCCGTAAAATATTTCTTGAACATTTGCGATATATACAACGGCGCCCGTTAAAGCCGAAACTGCCGAAACCATAGGGCTAAATAATCGCCGCAACATACGGTATACGAGGGCCAACATAGCAAGGCGCTCGGCAACACCGATTAAGCGGAATATTATAAATGCATTATCGGATAATGCGCTTATGGCAGAGGTAAGCATTGGAAAACCGGGCGGAATAAACATATAGAAATCTTTATATATGGTTTCTCCGTTGTTTATATAGTTTGCGGCATCCTGAAACCAACCTTCAGTAATGGGGAAAAACTTATTCACCAAAAGAAGATTAAATAATGCGTAAACAACCAATGAAAAGCATAGAGCGATGATGTCCGCATATTTTATATATGTGTCTTTTTTTATACTGTTATTATCTAAACCGATACCGGACATATAAGACCTCCCGACTAAACTGATTGGCAATAAATCAGGGCATTATTGCTTTTTAAATGCCCAAAACTTATTGAGGATAAAGTTTATGGGGATTGTTACAATAAGCGAGCCAAAACTTGCTATGGCGTAGGGTATGCTTGCGTTCACAAGCAAAACCTTAATAACGGGGGAAATAATAAGTCCCGTTACGCCATAACAAAGAAATGTTTTGAAATAAGATTTTAAATGGTCTTTAAAGGTGGAGTTTCCCGCTTTAAATACAAAACGATTGTTCCAGAAATAAGAATTGGTAACGCTTATAACGAAGGCCAATATAGAGGCAATAACCGTTTTAACTGTATCTGCAGAAGCGGTTAAACCTATTTTTGACAGGAGATTAACCGCCCCTTGAAAATCGAGAAATCCGAAAAGCACATAGAAACACAGCATATCAATTCCATAGGAAATAAGCGTGTTACTAACACCGACAATGCAGAATTTAACAAACTGAATAAACGCCGCAAATTTTTCGGTTTTTAAAAAATCTTTGAGTTTCATTTTACTGATTAACTGCCTCGATGATAACGCTTGCCATATAGTCAATCATTTCATCAGTCATACCGGGATATACGCCTACCCAGAAAGAGTTGTTCATAATGAAATCGGTAACGGTAAGGTCGCCCGAAACTCTATATGCATCGGTGCCTCGAATTTCGTCGAAGCAAGGATGCTTAACAAGGTTGCCCGAGAATAAAAGACGGGTCTGAACATTCTTGTCTTCAATATATTTTGTAACGGTGTTACGGTCAAGACCGCTATCTTCCTTAACGGAAATGAGGAAGCCAAACCAAGAAGGACGGCTGTTTTCTGCGGCCTCGGGGAGAATGAGCTTGTCTGCTACGGGCTCAAGAGCGGCGCGCAAGCGATCCCAGTTATGACGGCGTCTTTCAATAAATGAGGGGAACTTTTTAAGCTGTTCGCAACCTACTGCCGCCTGTAAATCGGTAACCTTAAGATTATAACCGAAATGGGAATATACATATTTATGGTCGTAACCGCGGGGTAATTCGCCATACTGACCTTCGAAACGGTGTTTGCAGAAGTTGTCCATACCTGAAGGACAGATACAATCTCTACCCCAGTCACGATAGGAAAGGATAAGACGGTTTAAAAGGGGATTATTGGTGTAAACACAGCCGCCTTCGCCCATTGTCATATGATGGGGAGGATAGAAGCTGGAGGTACCGATATCGCCCCAAGTACCGCTGAAACGGGTTTCGCCGTCAATGGTATACTGGGTGCCTAAAGCATCGCAGTTGTCTTCAACGAGCCAAAGGTTATGCTTATCGCAGAATTCCTTAACTGCCTTTAAATCAAAGGGGTTGCCAAGGGTATGAGCAATCATAACTGCCTTGGTTTTATCGCTTAAAGCGGCTTCAAGTTTGGTAACATCAATGTTATACTGGGGAACGGTCATATCAACGAAAACGGGAACCGCACCGTACTGTAAAATGGGGGTAACGGTGGTGGGGAATCCGCAAGCAACGGTGATAACTTCATCGCCGCGCTTTATCTGACGCTCTTTAAGTTCGGGAGCGGTAAGAACGGAGAAAGCAATAAGGTTTGCGGAGGAGCCGCTGTTTACAAGATGGGCGAACTTAACGCCGATCCATTTAGCAAATTCTTTTTCAAATTCATCGGAAAATCTGCCCGTTGTAAGCCAGAAATCCAGAGTTGCGTCGGTAAGGGCGCACATTTCTTTTTCATCGAAAACGCGGGAAGCGTAGGTTACACGGTCACCGGGTTTGAAATCGTTTTTCTTTTCTTTAAAATCATGATAGAACTGGGTAACAAGTTCTTTAATCTGGGCGCGCGCCTCTTCTTCGTTTTTCCAAATAGCCATAATTATCTCTCCTCAAGGAATTCTTTAATTTCTTTATCCATCTCTGCCGCAACATTTTCGCCTTTTAGCCAAACTTTACTGAAACGGCAGGTCATATCGATACATTCTTCAATGTGCCAACGGGGTTTCCAACCGAAAACCGCCTTGATTTTACTGCAATCAAGTTTTAAGAAGTTGGCTTCGTGGGGAGCGCCCTCTTCCGCTTGGTTTTCCCAAACGGCGCCCTCGCCCCAATATTTGCAGAAAAGGTCGCAAAGTTCACCTGTTGTAACACAGTCACAGTCATCGGGTCCAACATTATAAAAGCCAGCAAAGGAAGGGTCTTCATATTGTTTTTGGGCGATGGTGAGATATACTGCAAGGGGCTCTAAAACGTGCTGATAAGGACGGGTGGAATAGGGATTTCTTACGCCGATTTTGGCGCTCTTTGCCATTGCCCTTACGCAGTCGGGAATAATTCTGTCGTTAGCAAAGTCACCTCCGCCGATAACATTACCCGCTCTTGCGGTGCTTACGGGGATTTTGCCTTCGAAGAAACTGTTTATATAACTATGCGTAACAAGTTCGGAGCAACTTTTAGAGTTTGAATAAGGGTCAAAACCATCCAATGGCTCGTCCTCTCTGTAACCCCAGCACCATTCGTTATTGTGGTAAACCTTATCGGTGGTAACATTAAGAACGCTCTTAACGCAACTACTTAGGCGAACACATTCTAAAATGTTTACGGTACCCATAACATTGGTTTCATAGGTATAGTGAGGGTCCTTATAACTATCGCGAACTATAGGTTGAGCGGCAAGGTGGAGCACGATTTCGGGCTCTGCCTTATTGAAGGCGGCTTTAAGAGAATTTAAATCTCTAACATCGCCTATAACACTTGTCATCTTATCCTCAAGTTCTGCCAAAGAGAAAAGGTTGGGATTTGTGGGGGGTTCTAAACTATAACCCGTAACGATAGCCCCTGCATTTACAAGCATTCTGCAAAGCCAGGAACCCTTAAATCCGGTATGGCCCGTAACAAAAACTTTTTTGCCCTTATAAAAAGATAAATCCATTTTATTCACCTATTAGTCTTCCCATTTTTTCCAAGGAGCAGTACCCTTCTTAAGATGCTTCTCAAGAAGTTCCATTTCCCTCTTTGTATCCATACACTGCCAGAAGCCCTTATGCATAAAGCTCATAAGTTGTCCCTCTTTGGCAAGTTTTTCAAGGGGAGCGCGTTCAAATACGGTTTCATCGCCCTCGATATAATCAAATATTTCGGGACCGAGCACCATATAACCTGCATTGATGGGAGCGGAGTCATTTTTATTCTTCTCGCGGAAGGATTTAACGGCATAGTCACCACCGATATCGAGAACGCCTTTTTCCTGATCCATAGTAACGGCGGTAAGGGTAGCAATTTTACCGTGCGCCTTATGGAACTCAACAAGTTCTTTTATGTTAACATCGCAAACGCCGTCGCCATAGGTCATCATAAAGGGCTCGTCCCCAATGTATTGCTGAATTCTCTTAATTCTTCCGCCGGTCATAGTGTTAAGACCGGTATCAACAACGGTAACCTTCCAGGGCTCACAATGCTGATTGTGAACTATCATATCGTTTTTACCGCTGGTAAAATCAAAGGTAATATCACTGTTATGAAGGAAATAATCTGCAAACCACTCCTTGATAACATGCTGCTTGTAACCTGCGCAGATTACAAACTCGGTGAAGCCATAGTGGGCATACTCCTTCATAATGTGCCAAAGAATCGGTTTGCCTCCGATTTCAAGCATTGGCTTGGGTTTGAATTGGCTTTCTTCGGAAATTCTGGTACCAAATCCGCCTGCAAGAATAACAACTTTCATAAACTTACATCCTTTGCTTTGTTATTATTTCGGGAGGGAATTTTGAAGGAGCTGTAGCCCTCTGTCACTTTGCGACATCTTCATTCCCCACACGCGCCATTACAAAAAGCGGTGCCCGATTAAAATATTTTCATAGGGCGCAACGCACCTACTCTATTATATTATATATTATAAGTATAAAATAGTCAATAATAAATGCGCGCATAAAACAGGGCGCAAAAAAAAGACGCCTCTTATGAGGCGTCTTCAGTATCAAAATTTGAAATTTCAATATCATGGGTATGCCAGGAATCAATATCAATGGAATATTCTATCGTATTTGAATCGGCGCTTACATTTAAATCTCTTAAAGAGATAGTCTTGGCGTAGCCGCAAGCACTGGTAGTAGCATACCATTTATCTGTTTTTTCAAGATTTGTACGGAACGCAACGATTTCCACATCGGTACCCGCCGCATTCGATAAATCAAGGGTTGAGAAGGTATAACAGTGATAAAGAGTATCACTGACTTTTTCGAGGCAGTAGTAGAGTCCGTGAGTGTTATTCTTGGCATCAAGGATGAATTTAAGGTTACCGCCCTGAACCTTTTGATTTGAATAAATAAAGCCATCATCCCTTAAATATTTATGCAGGAGGGCATTGTTGTTGATGTTAAGACCGTAGCTTTTATCCTTTTCGTTTAAAATGATATCTATTAGGGCGAAGTGGTTTTGTCCAATCTCTTCCTCAATTTCGTCGCCACCCGGCAGAATTTCTTCAGGGGTATATTCAAAAACGGAAATTTGGGTATGAAAAAGGTCGGAAACAGGATTTGCTATAACCTCGGGATAAACCCATACGGCGAAAACTCCGCCTATCGACAAAAGGAGTATAATGCTCAAAAAGAGAGAAAGATACTTAAAAAGAAAACGACTTCTCATAATCAGATCCTCTTACCTTTGCGGTGACGGACAAGCATTTCTTCGGTGATTTCTGCAATTCTTTCGTCTTCAGCGGCGAATATCTTCTTTTCGGCAATAGGAGTTGCTATAACGGCGAAAACAACCAAAAGGATACAAAGCCAACCCGCAGGTGACTGCATAAAGAGAATAAAGCTTCCAACGAAGGGAATGCTTTCGCCCTTATAGATACCCTTGATTTGCTCGTATTTAACGGGAAATTTATCAGGGATGCGGTTGGCATCGCCCTGACATAAGAAATATCTTTCGTTGGGGTGAGATTCGCTTGGCTCCTCAATGCCTACGATTCGGTGGATAACCAGCATATCCTCCTGTTTATAAACAACGATATCATAAAGCTTAAGTTCTTCTTCGGCGGGCTTTTTATAGGTTAAAACCAAGTCGAAGCGGCTAAGCTGATTATTTATGTTATTCTCAAAAAGATATTCGTTTTCGGGATCCTTATAAGCCATCGAGGAGGTTTTGACAACATTAAGGGTAGGAATTGCTTCAAAGGAGCGTTCTTCCTGAAGGTTGACATACAGAGAAAAACAGAAACAAACGACTAATAGACCGCATAGTATAAAAGATACTATACAGTCGATAAGACAACCTTTTTTCTGCTTTTCTCTATGTGTCTTTAGAATTTCTTCATCCTTCTGTCCCGCTTTCACAAGGGAAATATACATCTTTACCATAGCAACAATAAGATAGGTAAGAAGCGCGGTAAGAATAGTGAAAACTATAGCGCAGAGTATGAAGATATACAGGTCATAGCCCTTCAAGATTTTTCACTCGCCTTTGCATAAAAACCTTACCCCGTATTTCTACGGGATAAGGTGTTTGAAAATTTATATTATGTAAGATTAGGGATTAGAGGTAGAGGTTACACCGTCGCTGATGCTGATGTTAATCTGACCTACTTTGAGAGAGTCGGTATAAGCATCATAATCAGATTTGGTATCGAGGTTAATCTCATTTAAAATAAGGCACTCTGCAACCTTAGAAGCAGGGATAGAATACTTAAATGTGCCGTCTGCCTGCTTTGTTCCGGTCCAGTCTATATCCCACTTGGTATTGTCAACGCTAGTGAAAATCTGTTGCTCGCCGTGTTTCCAGTTGGCAACATCGACGCTGGAAGAAAAGGCAAAGGTAGAAGGAACGGCATTTTCCTTTACTTCTTCACTCGCATACTGAGAAGGAGTAAAGGTAACAACTATTTCACCGGTTGCTACTAAAGAAGTGGTGTGAGAAGTGCCAACCTTGGGGTCAACCTTTAACTGAAGACCTGCAGCGGTAACGGTATAGGTGCCAAGACCGCCTTCAAAGGTAGCTTCGGTAAGGGTGATGGTACGAGCGCCGGAAATATCGGCTACGTCGTTGTGCTCATTGTAAACCCAAGTAGCGTAAACACTGCCGATGGTAACGCAAAGAGCAAGAGCGATAATTAAACTTAATCTTTTCATTTTCTTTCCTCCATAAAGTGAATTTGCATATATAAATTATATATACTTGCAATGAAAAGTATACGCCTATAAATTTTAAAAGTCAAGGGAAAATTGCGTTTGTTTGTTAAAAAGAACGGAGCGTTTTCACTCCGTTCTTTTTACACTTATACATTGAGTTGTAAGGTCTTTGGCGGGGGAACGGTGCAACGGTAAAGAAGGTTATATTCGTTGCAGCGGTCAGAATGCTTGGACTTAAGTTTTAAAATAAGTTTATTTTGGTGGAATACTACTGGTAAGGTGAAATTAATCGAGGGGCCGATTTTTTTAGAATCTGCCGCTATTTCGCCTGTGTTCCAAGTGAGAAGCTCGTATTCCTTATCGCCTATTATAATCGAGGCGGTGACGGTGTCTTCGGTAGATTCCCGACTATCGTTTATATACCAAAGTTCTGCCCTGAATATTTCTCCGTTTTTCCAATCAAATTTTCCTATTCGAGCGGTGGGGATTTTAGAGCGTAGCGCGTTTTTAACTGCATAATAGGCAGGTGTCGGTTTTGAGGGATATGCGATAAGTGAATTGCCCGCCGCAGTTATCCACGGCTCGTCATAGCACCAGTTAATAGCCATTGAGCAGTAGGGCCATTGTCTTCTTGCTTCCTCGAAAATATATTGATAACCCGAGCACTGAAGCCAAGAGGATTGTTCGCAAACATCCTTTAAGCAGGTAGGTTTGCCAAAATAATGCTCCAACATATAAAGGCATGCCCATTTTTCTTTGCCCCAGGCCTCGAAGGCGTGGTGATAAATCCAGGAATCTGTTTTCTCGATGGGGAACAGCTCGTTTTCGGGGATGATTTTTTTAAGATTTTCTTCATCCGCCAAACTTGGAACACCAAATTCGGTGTAGGCGGTTTGGTGGGTGTTGTTAAAAATTTGGAAAACATCTTTATTTCCGTCAACACCTTCATAGCGGAAAATATAACCGCCGTGCGCCATACCCGTAAGGGGAGAAGTCATAAGGAATGGGCGTTTGGGGTCCAAACGATAACAAAGACTGTTAAGCAGACGAAGGGGAAGGGATTGGTCGTCCATTCCCGACCAACCGTTAAATAACTCGTTACCACCGCACCAAAGGATTATTGAAGTATATCGGCGCAACGATTTAATAATAGAGGTTGCCTCTTTTTCAAGTACTGCAAGATAATGGGGGGTGCCCTCATAATTATTGCAGGCGAGCATAAATTCCTGCCATACCATAATACCCTGGCGGTCACATTCCTCATAAAATTCATTTTTACAAATACCGCTGCCGCCCCAGATTCTGAAGATATTCATATTTGCTTCTTTTGCAAGGGTAACAAGTTCGCAGTAACGCTCTTTGGTAACGGCGCCGAAGAAAAGTTCGGGGTTAACCCAGTTGGAGCCCTTGGCAAATATTCTTCTGCCGTTGAGCAAAACGGTAATGGGGGCGGGGTAACGACTTTTCGGGAAGCCCTCTGGTTCCCAATTGGTACCGATGTTTTTCACAAGACACACCGTTCTGAAGCCAACCCGGCCGCAAACAGAATGACTCTCCGTTTTGGCTGACCAACTGTAAAGATAGGGCTCACCCTGACCGTTACACCACCAAAGGTTTATGTCTTTCAAGGTGAATTCGGGATTAGTACCTTCATAAACCGCTTGACCGTCTCTATCGGTAACTGTATATGTAATTTCGGCGGAGCAAACAGATTCAAAGTGAGCCGTAACGGTCTTGGTTTCAAGGTCAAGGTCATAGAAAAGTTCGCAGTTATTTATATAGTCGCTTTTGCGGGTTTCGATATACGCGGGTTTCCAAATACCCGAAATCAGAAGATAAGGATTCCAGTCCCAACCGTAACAAACGGGGGGCTTACAGGATTGTCTGGCATCGCAGCGACTATTTGGAAATTCGGAGGGCTCAAAAGGATGGGGATAGATTAAAACTTCCAGTCGGTCACCCTTTTTTGCCAATTTGGTAATATTAATTTCAACAGGAGTATACATACCTTCCCCGTGAATTAATCTTTCTCCGTTTAGCAAAACATCGAATTCATAATCTATGCCTTCGGCAACAAAATAGATATTGTCATCCGATTCCTTTTCGAAATCAAGCTCCGTTTCGTATTTCCAAAAACTATCTTTATAGGCCTCAAATTTCTTTGCATTGGTAGAAAATTGAAGGGTATCGAGCCAATCTTTATGTCGGGCATAATCCATTTGAATATTTCCTGGCACTGTGGCATTAAAACTTTCAAGAGAAATACCTTTCCCATCGCAAAGGGAACCCTGCCAATTTTGATAAAACCTCATCATTCCAACCCCTTTTGGCTATGTTGGCGCCGATACTTTAAGCGCCGATTTTATTATATCATAAAGAACAAAATAGTAAACCCCAACTTGATAGATTTTTTCAATGAGCGCCGCCCTATTATAAGGAAAGTTCTATTGTTCGTAGATAATAATATGTAGCGTAATTATTGATTGCAGAAAAATAAAAGCGAGGTATTGCCTCGCTTTCGTTTTTATATATTCAGAATTATTCGGGTTTCTTTTCAAGTTTTAAGGGGTAGTCACCAAGGTGCTCCATCTTAAAACCGTTTTTCTTATATTCTTCGTAATTAAACGCCTCAAGTTCATCGATGGCAAGCTTGTGGAACTCATAGAAGTTATACCACCATTCGTAACCACTGCCGAGCTCTGCGTTTAAGTAAGCATCGGCGATATCGCAGCCCATAGCGGGAGCAACATAAAATGCGCCCATAGCGAGAACGTTTACGCCGTTACCTGTAATTGCTCTGAGAGCGGCAGGAACACTTTCAACAACGCCTGCGTGAACATGGGGGCATTTACTTGCGGCGATATGAATTCCCATACCCGTTCCGCAGAAAAGAAGGGCTCTTTCATATTCGCCTTCGGAAATCTTACTGCCAACGCGAAGACCTACGCGGTGAAACATATTCTCGGTATCATCAGGGTCGCTATCTGCAACTACGCCGAGATCCTCGATTTTCCAGCCCTTTTCCTTAAGGTGAGCAACAACGGCTTCTTTTAAGGGGTAACCCGCAAAATCTGCGCCTACAACAAGATATTTATCCTTAACTGTTTTCATAAAATCGCTCCTTTTATTTTTCTTAATTATAGTTTAACATACCTTTTTACCTTGTCAAGCAAATGGTCAAACCAGTCAACTTGAAAGGGCTGAAAAGTAAAAATAGTACAGTATGGTTTTGCCGCACAAAAATCTCACTTTTATATTAAAATGTAAATATAGGACAAAAAATAGGTAAATACAAGACATTGTTTTTTATAATAAATTAATTATAATAAAGGTAATAAAATAACGTGAAGGTGTTATTTATGGAAAATCGATTTAAGTGGAACGTAACCCCTAAAGCAAACGAAAAGAGTATGTTAATCGGAAATAACTACCGTTTTACCGCTTTAACCGACCGCCTTATCCGACTTGAATATTCGGCGGAAGGCAAGTTTGAGGATAGAGCAACTCAGGTAGTTTTTCATAGAGATTTCCCTGAATGTAAATTCTCGGCAAATTTAAGAGACGGTATTTTAACAGCCGAAACCGATGAAATTGTTATTACTTATAAGGAAAACGCCGAGTTTTCCGCAGACATCTTAAAAATCAAACTTAAAAACGAACCCGCAAGCGAGTGGAAGTTTGGTGAGGAGTTTGAAACTCTGGGCGGCACCTATAGGACCCTTGATATGACCCACGGCAGAACGCCCACCGATAACGGCGTTGTATCAAGAAACGGATTTTCAGTTATCGATGATAGCGAGTCATTGTGCCTCGGTGAAGACGGTTGGATAGAAACCCGCAAAGAAGAAAAGGATATTTATTTCTTCGGTTACGGTTTTGATTATAAACAAGCCGTTAAAGATTTTTATAAATTAACGGGCGCTCCGCCTATGCTTCCCGCCTATGCTCTCGGCAACTGGTGGAGCCGATTTTATAAATACACTCAAGATAGTTATATCGCCCTTATGGATAAATTTGCAGAGGAAGATGTGCCGTTTTCTGTCGGCGTAATTGATATGGATTGGCATATCGTTAAAGTTCCCGATGAGTATAAGGAAGCGGATTGGCGTTTTACATACGGTTGGACGGGATATAGCTGGAATAAAGAATTTTTCCCCGATTATAAAAAATTCCTTAAGGAACTAAAAGATAGGAATATTAAAACATCTCTTAATCTTCACCCCGCCGCAGGAGTTGCCGCCCACGAGGATATGTATGAAGAAATGGCAAAGGCATGCGGTATTGACCCCGCGACTAAAAAGAGGGTGCCATTTAATGTTTTATCCAAAGAGTTCATGGCTAACTACTTTGACATTCTCCACCACCCTTACGAAAATGACGGAAT
>JAZNFF010000007.1:0-2905 GCA_045588995.1 Acutalibacteraceae bacterium | reverse complement strand
ATGCTTGACCGCCATAGAGCAGGCAAAGAAGATTTGAGCCGCAAAATCTGGACGGTTTACACCTTCCTCGTTTGGTATAAAGAATTTTTCGGCGAAAAGGCAGAGTAAAATAGCAAACCCCGAGGTTAAACCTCGGGGTTTTGTTTCGTGAAATTTATATTATTTTTTGTAGGGGAGGCGTTCCGCCTCCCGTTTTGATTCTCTGCAAATCGGCGGGAGGGGAAACCACTCCCCTACACCCATCTGTTTATATTGGTATATCGTAGGGGTTGGCATCCTTGACAACCCGCTTTAAGACACAGAACCGTCCCCTGTGTTTACTGTCTTCTTTTCGCTTTTGTGTGAGAGGATTTTATAGGAATCCGAATTCAATTCAACTATGAAAGTTTTTGTTATAGTTTTGCCGGTACCAACATTATTGGTTAAAAGCACAGAAAACTCATACTTACTATCTTTTATATTCCTCTTGCGCAATACCTTAAAATCATAATAGCATTCGCCAAGATGCCTATCGAAATCGTATGTGCCCTTGTCCTTATTATAATATTCAACGGATTCAGGGTCGGCTTTTGTATTGAAAATACCTTCAATGTAATCATCAACTATTTCATGAGGAATAGAAAAATCCATAGTTTTAGGGTCATAGTATTTTAGTAAATCCGGTTCAATAGATTTCTCATCAAAAGTAAAACATGCAGCGTAAGTATAATAATAAAATACATCCTTAAAGGGAACGACATCGCCTTCGTTAAATTCTAACGGGCAAGTTAAATAATAGTTTTTGGTTATCTTAAACATTAATATGTCCAAAAGCATATATGGTTCTCCGTAAGGTGTTTCGCCATCATTACTTTCAACAGTTTTATTTTCTTCGGTGGATTCATTATCCGAAATGTTCTCGCTGTTTGAATTGGCTTCGTTTGAATTTTCTTTGTCGGTATTAATATCGTTTTCACTTTCATTATCTTTATCCATGACAATCTCGCTTACATCATCATTGTTTGATAAATCCGGTTTCGGCGCCTTTTCGCAAGATGCAAAAACGAACAATAAGCAAACGACCAAAAGCAAAGCAAATATTTTTTTCATTTTATCACCTCAAAAAAATGACTTTGGGTCTACTCTGTCTATCGAACTTCTACGTCAACACACAGAACCGTCCCCTGTGTTTGTTCTGTATTACCTGATTTTAATAGTTTCCGTAACCTGTTGGTTGTTGTTGAGCCAGTAGGTGATTTTTAATTCTGTATCGCTGTTCTGAAACTCGCAATCAACATGATTCTTCAATACTAAATCAGAAAAATCTCTATATATTTCTTTGTAAAATACCTTACTATCAAATATATCTTGCACAACTAAAACAATCTTGTTTTTTTCATCCAATACAAAACAAGCTACTAGACTATTTGTATGCTGAATTGGTCTTTCAAAAAAACGTGATACCTTTCCATTTGATGTATCATAATATCTCTCAAACCATGAGTTACCGCCGAACCCATAATTTAAAACTAATAATTTATCTTCATAATAAATATCAAAACTTCCTCTGCCATTGTGATATCCATAGTCAATCACACAATCTTTATCGTCCTTTATGCTATATTTAAACAACGTGTAATTATCATTGGTATATATAACAAAATTGTTGTTTTGTTTATATATGTCATCTATGTTATATAATTCAAAATTACTGTTATTCTCATATAATTCAAGCGCTTCTGTTGGTCTAGATGTATTTATATCCGAATCTATTGTCGTTTTATTACACCCACATAATATTGTTATGATTATAAGTATTAAAACCAAAATTCTCATAAATATCAAAATCTCCTCACCTAAAATGGCAGAACACATAGAACCGTCCCCTGTGTTATTTCCCTGTGTTATTTATAGAGAAAATCAACACTAACCTTTGTTTCCGCACTGCTATTAGTTTCTAAACTGTATTGCAAATACTTCACATACAAGGTGCGTTCTCTCAAGGATTCCATATATTTATACGCACATTCTATAGGAAAAGTACTGCCCATATGCACGTCATATTCTCCATTTATGAATACGTTATTTATGAAATCTCGCGTACCCTTTAAATTAATCTCCCACTCGCTTTGCAACCTCTGAAAAATTTCTCTATCGGAATCGTTTAAAAGTTTAGTAAGATTTTCACAAGAAAATTCCAATTCTTCGCACCATATATTAGCGTATTTTAACTGCAATTCTACCATTTCTTTTGTTGTAGAATTAGCGGGCTCAGAAAAATAAGCTTCATCTATGGGATTGTCTTTGACCAATAGGGAAAATATAGCTTGGTTTTCAGTGCCGTCAAATGCATTAAAATCAAAAACGTCTGTTATTATGCCCTCGTTGTGGCTAGTGTTGTTTTTATTCATTTTATCGCGCTGCCTCGAATCGTCTTGTGACACAATTTTGTTACAAGCGCATAAAGAAGAAGCAAAAATCAATATGGTTAGCGCGATAGTTAAAAATTCCTTCACGGCCATCTTTCCTCCCGAGAGTAATCACAAACACAGGGGACGGTTCTATGTGTTACATCCCCTGTGTTAACCTATTTATTATTTGGAAATTTATTCCTTTTTTATTATACCAAAACATAAAAAAAGATGATATTAGCAAATTGATTAAAATTGGATTCTGCTTTATGTTCAAAATGGAGTATTTGCCCTATACATCTTGAAAAACCTCCAAATATATAGTATAATAAATTTATGCTTTTGAAAAGACCCCCGACTTTAAAGGTCGGGGGTCTTTTATCTTCTGTCCTCATCTACGGCTTCGGGGCGGTCGCCCTCGAATTTTTGCTGTTTTTTATTGTACCCTTGGGCGATGGCGGGGTACTGGTTATCCGTATCGGCGGTGGGTTGGATTTCGTAGGTGCCGTATTTAT
>JAZNFF010000006.1:0-2690 GCA_045588995.1 Acutalibacteraceae bacterium | reverse complement strand
CAAACCATTTTTGATGTTTCGAAATCATAGAATGGTCTAACACCTACCGCCGCCGTGGGCTTAACATATACAGTAAAGTCCTTAAGCTGACTTGCCTTAATATCCTTGCCTAAAACCGACAAATCGTATATGGGCATATCGGTACCATCCGATGCCGAGCCGGTCTGAACAGAAAAGGTTAAATATTTTTCACCCAAAACAGATTTATCTGCAAGGTCGGTGCCTGTATATTCACTAACATCTTTGATACTAATGTTTGTATTGCCGTTAACTCTATAAGGTGCAACCATTACATCAAATGTGGGGAGCGCTTTCCAAGCTGTTTCGAGTGCATTTAACTGCTGAGTAGTATAGGAAGAATCCGCTCTTGTAAACACCGAAAGGACGGGCAGAATTGTAGTAATAACAATCGCAAAAGAAAGTATAACTGCTAAGTTTTTCTTTATAAAGTTTTTCATATTTTACAGTTCTCCTTCCTTAAATTATATCAACGATTATAACGGTATAGGCGGTGGGGTCATATTTTGAGCTTATCTTAATTGCCACCGTATCCCCACTTACCGTACCTGTAGAATTATAAGTACCGTTTTGGTCAATGATACCTGCGCCTTGGGTGGTCAGGTTATATCCACCGTTTACATCACTGCGGCTCTTACCGTAGATTTCCCAGGTAACATTAGCTAAATCATTATTGTTATCTGTACCGTATATAGCGGTTACATCGAAATCAATGCTCTCACCCGCTGTTAAAGTAACATAGTTTTCATCAGTTACTATTTGCACCTGTTCATCAAGGGTAGTATAAATAATTTCGCAATGCTTATCAGTTGGTAATATATCCACGATATTACCATTTTCGTCGGCAGTTAAAACCTTATCTGAAACGGGTATTAAATCACCATTTTCGTAGGGTACGTCAAGTCTTTCAAAACCATCCTCTTGCTTTTCGGGATAATAATAAACCATACGCTTAAATTTACATCCTGCCACTTTTTTGCCAAGTTCAATAGTAAGCTCTCGCTGAGAAGAACTCTCCTCAACATCTAAAAGCACGGTCATATCCTCAATATTTTTGTTTCCATCCTCAACACCAAAAACAGCGCAGAGGATATCATCAGAGGCAACTGTATTTTTATAAACCTTACTATCTGTAGGAATATAGCGGGTATAAAGCATACGCTGACCATAAACATGAACTATGTTATCAACATCCTTTGAAGGATAATCCCACATATTCAAAAGACCGGTTCTCCAAACCATATTAATAGGATCCGGCGCCATATCAGCTGAAGCTACCCATGCTGCAGCGCCCTTATAGCCGGCATTTACCTCGGCTATAAGTATGGCAGTTTCACTATATTTGAAGTTGGATACATAATCCTCTCCTGCTGCGGGAGATGTGCGAGGACCATATTCGTTACCATATATATTATCGGACATAGAGGAAAGATTATCTATAGAGTCTAAAACCTCATCATAGGTTAACAACACGGGATAATGGTGAATGCTAACCGCATCGTAAAGAGCGTTACCGTTTTTATCCACTAAATTTTTGGAAATATACTCCATGAATTCTATAACGCCGTCTTTACCCCAACCTACAAGGTCAGCTCCATATAGCATTATTTCATCACGTATATTTTTACCATAGTGTTCACTTGCGGTATTACCCGTATATGTATGGGAAGCTAATTCATAATGAACCTGTTTTACCATCTCGGTCCAATAAATTTTCTTATTATAAAATGCCTCATAGTTACCGCCATTAACCTCATTATAGAAAGAAAGCTGAACTACATTATCATAACCATTATCCCAAGCATACTTTATTACTGCGCATGTAGCATCGGCAAAGGCCTCAAGATTAGCAGGAGCCGCGCGGGTAGAGCCATTGGTTACTCCCGCATCTTTAACCTGCCACCACGATGCAATATCCTCCGTAACGGTACCGCCAAAGTTCACCATAACTTCAGTGCCTGATTCTTGATACATCTTAACCTTTCTGAAAAAGTTTTCAATATTAAGATTATCAAAATGATAAATGCCGTTTTCCCATTCGTACTGCTGTTGCTCTTCAGGAAGGGTGGTATCAACCAGCCAATTGGGCATAAATAACAATCTAACATACTTAAGTTGCTGCATATTATTTCGCTTTTCGTTAACAAGCTGATATGCATCATTCATATCCAAAACATAGGGTGATGTCCAATGGTTAATACCAATTCCCTTGTAGCTTTCGTTAATTACATTGCTGGTATCAACCGTAATAGTTCTGGTAGACATGGTATTTGAACCCACCGCAAACGATGCACCCGCAACGCTCACACATACAACAATAGCCATAATTGCTGCTATTAGTCTTCTTGTAAAAAGATTTTTCATCAAACAACCTCCTTTTTTATTAGTTTAATTTTAACATTTTCACCACCCTTTGTCAATCTATGCGTGATAGATATAGACCGTAATTTAAAGGTAATTTTAGGAAATAAAATTGAGTAATTTCTCATCTCCTATGTACTACCCACTCATTCAAAAAGTGAATATGACAAGGCGACAGATTGCCTTATCATATTCACTGGTAATTCTTATAATTACAAGAAACAAAATTAAATCACACATATTATACAAGCCCATCTTAATATCCTACTAATAGGGATGAAAGGATAGTGTTTATATATGAAGATATTTGT
>JAZNFF010000005.1:0-5693 GCA_045588995.1 Acutalibacteraceae bacterium | reverse complement strand
TCTCCCATTAAACATCTTTCTGGTAAGTTTATTATACTATATGATTAATATAATTTCAACAACAAAAATCCCCCTATGGTAAGGGGGATTTAAAATATTAGTTTTATGACGCGTCTTTTAAGTTTTCTTTATTTGACGGGAGGTGTAACCCCTCCCCTACGGATTGTGCGGTTTCGAGCATGTTTTCTGCGAATATGCCGTAACCCTTTTGGCTATCGTCTATAAGAACGTGGGTGACGGCGCTATGTAGGGACAGGCGTCCCCGACTGTCCGTTTCCGTTTTGCAAAACGGGCGCTCCGCTCACGAGTGTGTCAAGGCAGATACAACACGGTTTTTACATGATTTTCAGCCTATTTTTACCCCAAAATACGCATTTTAGCTTGAAAATGAGTAAATCTTAACCCATAATCATACTTTTGGATGATTTTTGTATTATTGTACATCCGGTATCACACCATTTGTATTGTTATAATCCAAGACGCAGAACCGTCCCATGACTTTAAGCGAAATATCAACATACATAGGTTGGTAGAATGAGCAACATCCGTTAAAGAGCTACAGAAATTGTAAACAATAAATTTGTTTACAATAATAAACTTAAATATTTAATCATAGAAAAAGCAAGGCATAGCTTGCCTTGCTTTTTCTATTTACTTAATTCCATTTAGAATTTTGCTAGCGATAAAGTTATTGCGTTCTATGATTGCCTTGTTTAAAGCGGTTGCATCTTTAATCTTTTCAACTCGATATTGTGGAATATAAGTTACATCTCCTAAGCTTTCAAGACCATTAATCATTACGTCCGAATTATGCGACGCGCAGATAAATATATCACAGGGTTTATTCTTTTCATATATACTTCGAATATACTCAAGAGAATCGCCCGCCGTTGTAATTAAAACAATCTTTCCTTGATAATCGAATTTAACTGTTAAATCAAAGGGGGGAGTTTTAAATTGTTCTAAAGAGAGTTCGTTTTCAAATTCCTCTTTAAATAAATTTGCATTCTCTTTTGTTAGAAAATTACGGTTTTTGATATGTTTTGGTTTTGTGTAATTCAATTGACCGCCAGCAACTAAAATTTTGTAGATTAAGGTTTCAATAGTCATCGTTTTACCAGAATTACTTTTTCCAACCAATGTAATTGCTTTCAAAAAATCACCCCGTTGTAGATTATCTTTCCCAAATCGCTCCTATTAAATTGTATGTTGACGATTTTTTACCATCTGACCAAGTTGAGCGTAAATATTGGGCTACATAAGTACTTTTATTTAACGAATAGTTTCCAGATAACCCTTTAGTTGTCCCTGTAACATATTTTCCACCTGTGTCCCAACTTGATTGCACAATATCAGTAACATGCCATTGATTATTACCTTTTACTATAAAATCTTTAACACCACTTAATGCACCTGATTCAATTTTAACTACTGACTCCGAAATTACAATTGTCGCTTCTCTACACTGGCTAAAACAGTTTTCAGGTATAATAGAAATGCTTTCTGGTATTAAAATTTCCCCTGTAATAGAGGTGCAATTATAAAAGGCATTTTCACCAATCTCTTCAAGACTTGACGGAAGTTCTAATGAAACAATTGTATTTATGTTTTCAAATCCATTAGGAGCAATTCTTGTGACTGGTCTACCTCTATAACTTTCCGGAATAACTATATTTGAATAGCCTGCAATATCTTTGCCAGCCTTAACACAATATGTACCATCTGTCTGTAGTGTATAATATAAAATTTCATCTCCTAATGCAAGCATATCACTTAAATCATGTGATTCACTAGTACCGTCGGTGTAGTAAATAATAAGCTTATTATCTACTATTTCTGTTCTTAAAATTCCACGACCGTCTGCACCATTAAGACTATTCAACCAATCATCAAGCGTACCGGTGTATTCAGGATGTGCCTGTTTATAAAGTTCATAAGCAGACTTTCCATCCACACCGTCTTCACCTTTGTCACCCTTAGGTCCTTTGATATTACCTAAAGGTGTTAATGTGCCATCTTCACCGTATTTTACGGATAAATTACCGTTCTCATCGAGAGAAAGTATAGGTGTTAAGCCATTAGCACCGGCAACACCTTGGATGCCCTGAGGACCTTGTGGACCACGAATTGAACCTAAGTTGGTGGTACCGTTGTCTGTTTCAATTACAAGTTCGTAGTTGGCATTTAGACTTATTGATTTAATGCCGTTGCCATCCTTGCCGTCTGCACCAACAATTGATTTTTCAATGATAATATCCTCGCCATATTTCATATCAATAACAAGATAGTTATTTTCGTTTACGGTAATGCCGACGATACCGTCACCATCAGCACCGTTTTGACCATTAGCACCATCTTGAGCAACAGCCTTTTTACCCGTATCAACACCGTCTATCCACCAGTTATTATTGGAACCGATTTCGGGAGTTTTTCCATCTTTACCATTTTCACCGTTTTGACCTGTAACGGCGATTTCAGTATCTTCATCACCAATCCACCAAGTACCGTTTTTAATGTATGGTGTTTTACCGTCAACTGCAACTGCTTTAAATGATGTTTTATTATCACCGAACTTCCAATATCCGTCATCGGTAATTGTGGGTGTGATACCGTCATCACCTTTGGCATCACCAAGCTCTGTATATGTAACACCGTTATCATAAGATACTTTCCATTTACCGTCTTCAATAATAAGTTGAGGTGTAATACCATCGGCGCCCTTAAGATTTTCAAACCTGTAAACCTTTTCACTATTGGTAAGGGTAATGGTCATAACGCCGTTTGATAGCGTGATATTATCAATGCCAACTCCGTCTTTACCGGGTGTACCAGGATTACCTTGTGGTCCTATTGCACCTTGTGGTCCTATTGCACCTTGAGGACCGGTAGCACCAGTGGCTCCCTTTTCACCCTTAAGGCTTTCTATCCAAGCAGTTTCATTATCTTTATTGGTAAGGCCTAAACGTTTTGCGATCTCAAAAGCAGATTCACCCTTGTCGCCTTTAGCGCCATTTTGACCGTCTGCTCCTTTATCGCCTGTAGCCTTGACATTAGTGGTTACAAATGTATTACCGCCGTCGGTTGAGATTTCCCACATATTAGTTGCGGCATCAATGCGAATTTGAGGTGCAACTGCGTCTTTACCGTTAGTGCCGTTTTTACCTTCGGCAGTTATACCTGTATTTTTATCGCCAATCCACCAGATACCGTCTTTAATTTCGGGTGTAATACCGTCTTTACCATTGGAACCGTCGTTTCCGTTCGCACCAGCATCACCCTTAGCGCCTGTAGCCTTAACGCCGGTAGAAGTATACGTTTCGCCGTTATCAATGGAAACTTCCCATTCGTTAGTTTCGGCATTAATTCTGATTTTGGGTGATATGCCATCAGCACCTTTTTCGCCATTGGAACCGTTTTGTCCATCAGCACCTTTTTCTCCGGTGGCTTTAACGTTTGTAGATGTGAAATTAATACCACCGTCAATAGAAATTTCCCACTCATTTGTAGTAGGGTTTATACGAACAACAGGTGAAATACCGTCATCACCGTCTGCACCCTTTAGTGATTCAAGCCAATCAGCAACAGAAACTGTTGATGAAATAAGACCTGTTTCAAGCGCCAGTTCATAGGCAGATTTGCCATTAATACCGCTTTGTCCTTTTAATGATTCAAGCCAATTATCATATGTTAAGTTAGGATTGTTTTCAAGAGCCACTTCATAAGCAGATTTACCATTTGCACGAATACCCGTATCAACAGTACCAATCCACCAATTACCGTTAGTATCAATATGGGGTGTAACACCTGCTGCTCCAGTGGCGCCTGTGTCACCTTTATCACCCTTGTCTCCTTTGTCTCCCTTATCACCCTTAGAACCTTGGACGCCTGTTTGACCGGTAGCACCGGTTTCTCCTTTAGGACCTTGAGCAGTAATACCTGTATCAGTATTACCAATCCACCAATTACCGTTCTTTATGTAAGGGGTTGCACCATCATTACCGGTTGCTCCTGTGTCGCCTTTATCTCCCTTTAAGCCTTGTGCACCTGTTTCACCCTTATCACCTTTAGGACCCTGTGCGCCATCTTCACCCTTAGGTCCTTGAGCGCCAGTGTCACCCTTTGCGCCTTTAAGGCTTTCTATCCATTCTGCTTCGCTTGTTGCGGTTGTTTTACCGGTCAGAACTGCAATTTCATAAGCAGACAAACCGTTCATACCGCTTGTACCAACAACTTTACCAAGATTAACAGTTTTTTCATCAGAGAATGACAGAACGAGTTCGCCGCTACCATTTATATCAACATCGGTAATACCAATGCCATCTTTACCGTCAGTACCATTCTTTCCGTCTTGACCGTTGGCACCGTCTTTACAATTAATACCATTGACACCATCTTTTCCGTCAACGCCTACGGCTTTGCCAAGATTAATATTTGTATCATCAGAAAGTGTTAATACTAATTCGCCGTTATCGTTAAAAGAAGCAGTTTTAATTCCAACCGGATTACTATTAGCTAACTTAGTCAGTGCAGTAGTCCATTCGGCTTCTGTTCCTTTGTATCCGCCATCTACTGCAATTTCATAAGCAGATTTGCCTTGCAGAGATTTTAACCATTCTTGCATTGTACCAGTATAACCGTTTTCACTTGCTAATTCATAAGCGGAAAGTCCATTTTTAATTGTGGTCATAGCAGGAACACTTGTCTTATCAACAAGAATAGCAGTACCCGCCGAGATACCAATAACTAGCACAATTGCTAAGATTATTGCGAGTGTTTTCTTAAATTTAAAACCTTTCATTTTTTGCCTCCTGAAAATAAAAAAGTGCGGCCACCGAAGTAACCGCACAAAAAACGCAAACTCCGATAGTCGCCAAACTAACAAATGTGAAATGGGTGCAAACGCACAACATACATACATTGCCGGATTTGCATTTTTATCAAATTCAAAACAATATATGTATAACCAAAATGAGCGTAATTATCCCATAAAAAGAAAAATACACCCGATTTCACACAATATTCAGTTAGTTTGGCATTATCAGTTTAGCATATAATGTAAAAAATTGCAAGATATAAAAAAGCGCCCCTCGCCTAGAGGGGAGAGGGCCGCGCGATAGCGTGGCGAGGGGATTCTTTCTAAATATTAATATCCCTCCACCAACCTATCGGTTGGTCCCCCTCCCTTTAGGGCAAGGGAGGCACTGATTTATGATGCTTCTTTTGATTTTTCGGCAGGAGCAAGCCCCTGCCCTACATTGTTGGCAACGGATTGCGCGGTTTCGAGCATGTTTTCTGCGAAGATGCCGTAACCCTTTTGGCTATCGTCTATAAGAACGTGGGTTACGGCGCCGATGAGTTTACCGTTTTGGAGAATCGGGCTACCGCTCATTCCCTGCACTATGCCGCCCGTTTGGGCGATAAGGTCGGGGTCGGTTATGGTGATGACAAAATTCTGCGTTTTTGCGTGATAGTTTACTGTCCGTTTTTTAATGGTGCAGGAATAGAGTTTTGCGGTATCGCCCATAGTGGTGCAAAGAATCTGGGCTTCCCCATCTTCCACCTCTTGTTTCATGGCAATTTCCGTAAGGTTGGCTACATTTATTTCGCCTTTAAGTTTTCCGTAAATTCCGCAGTCACTATTTAAATCAATATCGGCTATTGAATCAAAGGTGAATTTTCCTTTAAGTTCCCCC
>JAZNFF010000004.1:0-12072 GCA_045588995.1 Acutalibacteraceae bacterium | reverse complement strand
AAACGGAGGAATTATTTTGAGTAATATTGTAATTACCAGTGACAGTACCACCGATTTAGGCGCCGCCCTTCTTGAAAGATATAATATCAGCACCATTCCTTTAGGTGTTACTTTGGGCGACAAGACCTATCGCGATGGCATTGATATAACCCCTGATGATATTTACGAGCATCACCGTAAAACAGGTGAACTTCCTAAAACTACAGCCGCCAACGTAGGCGAATGTATTGATTTTTTCCGTCCATTTGCAGAAGCCGGTAAAACGGTTATTCATTTCACTTTAAGTTCTGAAATGTCCTCAACCTATAATAATACCTGCCTTGCGGCAAGTGAGTTTGAAAACGTTTTCGTTGTTGATACAAGAAACCTTTCCACCGGTGGCGGTCTTTTAGTTGTTGCCGCTGCCGAAATGGCAAATAAGGGTATGGAAGCCGCAGAAATTCTTGAGAAGATAGAAGAACTCAAACCCTGTGTTGATGCATCCTTTGTTATTGATAAACTCGATTATCTTCACAAGGGCGGCCGTTGCTCCGCAGTTGCCGTTTTAGGCGCTAATCTTCTTAAACTCAAGCCCTGCATTGAGGTTAAAAACGGTGCTATGGGCGTTGGTAAAAAATATCGCGGTAAATATAGTGATGTTACCAAAGAGTATGCTATAGAGCGCCTTGGTGATGGTAGCGATATTGACCTTGACCGCGTTTTCGTAACCCACGCAGGTTGCGATGAAGAAACTGTAAACGGCGTTGTTGAAACGGTTAAAAACGCCCTCCCCTTTAAAGAGGTTTTTGTAACCAGAGCGAGTTGCACCATTTCTGCCCATTGCGGCGCCGATACTTTAGGCGTTCTCTTTATAAGAAAACATCCAATAGCATAGTAGCAAAATTAAACGCCCCTGCATAAGATATTGCAGGGGCAAAATTTTAGGATATCCTTCTTATCGGCGACAGTTTGAATATGTCCACAGAGTACCGATTCAAGCCCCTTTTATATATAAAGACCTTCCCAAGCGGGAAGGTCTTATTTTATTCTTTGATATTATCTTTAACTATAAGCTCTCGCACGCCGTTTGCGATTATATCGGTATGAGCAATACCTTTAAAGGTGTTACCCGAAATCTCGACTTTTTCGTGAATTACAGGGGTTTCTTCGCCTTCAAAACCACTAACGCCTATATTTATAAACGCTTTGCCCATTTTAAAGTTGCAATTTTTAAGGATATTATTTCGGAAAATAAGTTCCTTAATTCTACCCGATTCGTACCAATACTGCGCCAAATCATATGCACAAAGGGCGGCTCCGCATCTTTCAATACGATTGTTTTCAACAAGTATTTTGCCTTCTCCTGACAGTCGGATATGGGGGAAATCGGTGAAAACATTATTATGTATATGAACATCGGGCATTCTCAGATAATTTTCTGTAAAATAGCCATTCCCCGCTTGGCCGCAAATATCCTTGCAGATAATTTTAAGGGTTTTGCCTTTATCGGTAAATTGCGAATCCTCTACGGTTGCGCTGCCCGTAATCTCCAAGGTTTCAGGGTTTATAAACCTAAGTTTATCGCCCTTAAAATAGGGGTTAACGAAATATTGTTCTTGATGCATCAACCTTACCGTAACCGATTTTTCATCGAATTTTTTTACCTCGGTATAAATTCCGTGAACATTTATGGCATCATCGGCGGTATGGGAAATATTGCAATTTTTAATCTCAACCTTACCGCTGCAATTCACAATATGAATAGCATCGGCAGTGAGGGTTATATACTCATTGCGGGCCGAAATATCGGTACTAAATCCATCGATGGTAATATTCTCGCAAAATGCGGCCAAAACGCCCATTGCTTTACCGCGGTTTACCGTAATATTCTCCACAATGGAATTTTTACACCTATCAAAAAATAATAGGTCGGTATCCCTTCCGCCCGCTATTTCAACAAGAAGTTTCTCTTTTTCTTCAAATACAAGGGGTGTTTCTATATTTTTATGGTATTTGAAGAAAAGGCCCTCTTCCCTTTCTTCGCCGTCAGCCCTTGTAAATCTGGCGGGAAGATTTTCGGCAGAATCAATACAGTTTCCCGTAAAGAGATACTGCACCCCGCTTCTTTCGGCGCGGTGCAAACTGAATTTACGGTATTTGCCCGAATAATCACCGTTTTCGCTTTCTAAAACGAGAGAACCTTTTTCTAAATGATAGGGGAATTTTTCTTTATCAATTTTAAGATAAAAGCCCTCTGAAGTTTTTTTGCCGACTTCCATCGCGGCTACCAAAGGATAGGCCGTATCCATACGGAAGTTTTTAATGGTTATATTATGAGAATTTCTTATGGCAAACGGGAAAGCACCGCTATGGAAAATAAAGGTGGAACCTCCCCCATCCACCGTAAGATTATTAAAATTAAAGATGGGGAAGATTATTTTTTTATTTCCCGAATTATTATTGGTAACGGCAAGAAACTCAGAAAGGGCATTTTCCGTAAAGAAATGGTAAACACCCTTTTCAAAAGATAAGGTTCCGCCCGTTTTTTTAAGTTTACCCAAGGCCTCCGCCACCGCGGAGGTAACATCATTTCCTTCGCCCGAAAAGGCATTTGAAATAATGATTTTCTTACTTTCCATAAATTAATCTCCGATATAGGTAAATCTTCTGAAGGTTTTACCGTCACGACTTATGATTTCGGAAAACATTTTCGCATTTCTCACCCAAAGACCACCTTCGCCGTAGAGGGCGCGATAAACCACAGTATCCTCCAAAGTTTCGCTATCTTTGGCAATACCGATAACCTCATATTCATTACCCTTAAAATGTCTGTATTTACCGAGTTTAATTTCTTCCATATTATTTCATAAACTCGTACATAGCGCGGTAGCACATATATACATCAAGTTTAGAAGTGGTTTCAAAGGGAGCGTGCATTGAAAGTACGGGAACACCTAAATCCACAACATCTGCTCCGAGATTTGCAATATACATAGCAACCGTTCCGCCGCCGCCTGCATCAACCTTACCGAGTTCACCTGTCTGCCAGATGATGCCCGCATTATCAAGCATAGCGCGGACTTCTGCAACAAACTCTGCAGAAGCATCGGAAGTGCCGCTCTTACCGCGGGCGCCCGTATACTTGGTAATAACTGCTCCGTAGTTTACAAAGGAGGCATTTCTGCGCTCCATAACATCCTGGAAGGTGGGGTCGGTTGCGGCGTTAACATCGGCAGAAAGACACTTTGAATTGCGAAGAGCAACGGTAACATCGCCGCCTTGGGTATGACACATATCGCCTACAACATGCATAAGGAAATCGGAATTAAGGCCTGTATTACCGTCGGAGCCGATTTCTTCTTTATCCGCAAGAATAGCAATAGCGGTCTTTTCGGGAACATCAATTTCCAAAATTGCGGTGAGGGCGGGATAGGCGCAAACTCTATCATCCTGACCGTAAGCACCGATAAGTGAACGGTCAAAACCCACGTCACTCGCTTTATGAGCGGGTACCATTTCAAGTTCTGCAGAAAGGAAATCTTCCTCTAAAATACCATATTTTTCATTGAGAATCTTTAAGATATTAAGTTTAACAAGTTCGCTACCCTCATCATCTTTAAAGGGATGGCTTCCCACGAGAACATTAAGTTCTTCACCGCGGATACCGTCAGACAAAGTGCGTTTGCTCTGCTCGGCGGCAAGGTGAGGTAATAAATCGTTAACAACGAATTTGGGGTCGCCATCATCTTCACCGATATTAACTTCAACTACGGTGCCATCCTTCTTGGCAAAAACACCGTGAAGAGCGAGAGGAACGGTAGGCCACTGATATTTTCTTATACCGCCATAGTAATGGGTTTTAAAAAGGGCAAGTTCGATTTCTTCATATAAAGGATTGGGTTTAAGGTCGAGGCGGGGAGAATCAATATGAGCGGCAGAAATATTAACGCCCTTCTCCATATCTTCTTTACCGATAATAGCGAAGGCAACCGTCTTGCCTCTGTTATTGAAATAAACCTTATCGCCTGCTTTATATGTCTTATTACGGTCAAAGGCGGTAAAGCCCTTGGCCTCTGCTAAAGCTACTGAAACCTTAACGGCTTCGCGCTCGGTTTTAGCGTCATCAAGGAATTTCTTGTATCCCTCGCAATAATCATTAATGGCTTTAAGGGTAGCATCATCAACCTTCAAAAGACCATTTTTCTTTTGATAACAAAGTTTTTCTTTAAGTTCTTTAGCGTTCATATTTCAATTACCTCCAAGTAATTTTTTAAAAGTTTTCATAGCGGCATCGTAAAGTTCCTGCTCGGTGCCGCGGTTATAGATAATATTCTCGGTTTTTTCGAGATAAAACTCATCTTTCTTTCCTGCATTCATTCGCAAATCGGCTTCTCTTTCGGATAATCCGTCACGATTTATTATGCGCACTTTTCGGATGTTTTCATCGCATAAAACCGCTATTGTTGCTTGGCAGATACTATTAAGTCCGCTCTCAAAAAGAGTGGGCGCATCTAAAAGTATATATTCGCCTTCTACTTCGGCCTTAACTTTCTCCACAATATACGGCAATAAGGTTTTATTAAGAAGTTCGGTTTTTTCTTTGGAAGAAAAGGCCGCGAGTGCAAGGGCTTTACGGTCAAGTTCTCCGTCCTTTAAAAGAATTTCTTCACCGAATGCGGCAACTATGGACTTTAACCCTTCTTCGCCTTTTTCTACGGCTTTTCGGGCGATTTTATCGCAGTCAATAATCTTAAACCCCAAACTTTCCGCCGCTTTGGATACGGTGGTTTTTCCCGAGCCCGTAGGCCCTGTTAGCCCGATTATCAAACTCATAGTTCCACCACCTTAAAGCCCGCCGCCCGTATTAATCGGTTATAGACAGCAAGTCCGATACCGTTTTTTTCGGGGGCGTGGATATAAATTTCGTTTGCTCCCAGATTATCCGCTTTTCTCAAAACAGAAAACAAGTTCTTAGCAAGCGAAGAAGTATCGTTTTTACTGCCGTAAGGAATATACGGCTTATTGATAAACTCTGCTTCTTCATCGAAACAAATAACACCGCACGTCTTTTTATAATTTACAAAATTTATAAATTTCTCACTATCGGAAACTATCAAATATGTTTCGGTTTTGGGGGCATAGTGTTTATATTTCATACCGGGTGACGAGGCCGTTTCTCCCGATTTAAGTTCCGATAAAACCGCTTTATCGATTTCTATATCGGGTAAAACTTCCCGAAGGGCTTCGGGTGTTACGGCGCCGGGGCGCAGAATACGGGGTTTTTCTGTGACTAATGTTATTACTGTGGATTCAACTCCGACTCCGCAATGCTCACCTAAAATCACCGCATCTATCTTTCCATCAAGGTCGGATAATACATGGTCATACGAAGTGGGACTGGGGGACCCCGAAGAATTGGCTGACGGTGCCGCCAAGGGTAAACCGCAACCCCTTATAATATCTCTTGCAATCTTATTATCGGGCATTCTTACGGCTACGGTATCAAGTCCCGCAGAAACACTTTCATCTATTCCTTCGGCTCTTTTTAGTACCATCGTAAAGGGACCCGGCCAAAATCTTTTAGCGCATTCTACGGCGCTTTCGGGAATATCTTTCGCCACTTTATAAAGCATATCTATATCCGAAATATGAACTATAAGGGGATTATCCTGAGGTCTGCCTTTGGCGGCAAAAACCTTTGCTATGGCATCCTTATCCAAACTGCTGGCGGCAAGGCCGTAAACCGTTTCGGTGGGTATTGCCACAATTCCGCCCGATTTTAAAATATCCGCGGCTTTTTCTATGCTTCCCTTATATTCCTCTTTGGATACACCAAGTTTTTCAGTAATCATTTCAGTTTTCCTGCTGTTTAAGGGCTTCGGAACGGTAATATGTTATGAGCCCATCAATCATTTCATCAAGGTCGCCGTTTAAGAAAGATTCAAGTTTATAAAGGGTAAGACCGATTCTATGGTCGGTAATTCGGCCTTGAGGATAGTTATAAGTTCTGATACGCTCACTTCTATCCCCTGTTCCAACCTGATTTCTGCGGTCGGAGGCGATGGCTTCATCGTGTTCCGATTTGGCGGCATCGTAAAGACGGGCTCTCAAAACTTTTAGTGCCTTTTCTTTATTCTTAAACTGGCTGCGCTCATCCTGACACTCAACCACAGTACCCGTAGGAATATGGGTAACGCGGATAGCGGATGAAGTTTTATTAATATGCTGACCGCCCGCTCCTGAAGAACGGAAGGTATCGATTTTTAGATCGGCGGGGTTAATATCCACCTCAACCTCATCAGCTTCGGGCATAACGGCCACCGTTACCGTAGAGGTATGGATTCGGCCTTGGGTTTCGGTATCGGGAACACGCTGAACGCGGTGAACTCCGCTCTCATACTTAAATCGGGAATACGCACCTACGCCCTCTATCATAAAACTGATTTCTTTATATCCGCCAAGTTCGGTTTCGTTGATATTGGTAACATCTATAGAGAAACGTTTGCTTTCGGCATACATACTATACATTCTGAAAAGCGCGGCAGCAAAAAGAGCAGCTTCTTCACCACCGGCGCCTCCGCGGATTTCCACGATAACATTCTTATCATCATTTGGGTCCTTGGGCAAAAGCAGAATTTTAAGTTCTTCGGCATATGCTTCTTTATTGGCTTTGGCTTCTAAAAGTTCCGCCTCAACCAACTCTTTGAAATCCTTATCAAGACCGCCTTCTTCCAAAAGGGCGGTGGCCTCTTCTTCACTCTCACAAGCCGACTTATACTCCCTGTATTTTTCCACTATTGGGGTAAGTTCGCTATGTTCCTTCATAAGTTTGGTGAAAAGAGCATTATCAGAAACGGTTTCGGGACGGGTAAGTTCGAAACCTATCTGTTCATAACGGCTTTCAACTGCCGCAAGTTTATCAAGCATTATTTTCTTCCTCTCGGGTTATAATCTTTTTCGTATTTTTCTCCGCCTTGCTTCTCGGGAGAAAAATTTCATGGGAGCAACCATCGCACCTTAAACGGAAATCCATACCTACGCGAAGCACCGTAAAAGTATCGCATCCGCAAGGGTGCTTTTTCTTCATAACCAGTTTATCACCCAATTTGATATCCATAGGCACACTCCCCTACAGTATAATATTATTTATATTATAAAACAAATTTTATATAAAGGCAATATTTTCTTGAATAAAGACATAAAAAATGGTACAATTAGTTTGTTAAGTCCACGAAAGGATGCTAAATTTTATGGAAACGGTTAAAATTTTACACTGCGCCGATGTTCATATCGGCGCCGCAGAAAGTTTTTTAGGGCCTTTATCAAAAAGTCGCCGCGCCGAAACCCTTATTACCTTTGAAAAGATTATCTCTTTGGCTCGGGATAAGGGTGTTCAGATTATGCTTATCGCGGGCGACCTTTTTGATTCAAATAATATTGAAGAAGGTGTGATTTTGCGGGTTATTGATTGCTTTAAATCCATACCCCATATTCACATTGTTTATTGCGCGGGTAACCACGACCCTATGAATCTCAACTCACCCTTTGCAAGATATAATAATATGCTTCCCGAAAATTTTCATATTCTACCCTGTTTTGATATGGTGGTAGATATAGCCGATTTAGGTGTCAAGGTTTACGGCCGTTCCTTTGAAGAGGTTTATACCAAGTCAACCCCCTCTTTCTCTATTGCGGCAGATGAGAATTCAATAAATATTATGTGCCTTCACGGTGATTTAGGCGCCTCTGCAGATACTAAATATAACCCCATTTCAAGCGAATTCATAGCGGAAAGCGGTATGGATTATATCGCCCTCGGTCATATTCATAAGAGAAGTGAAGTTGCCCGTATTGGCGGTACATTTTATGCCTATCCCGGTTGCCCCGAAGGTCAGGGATTTGATGAAGAAGGCCAGAAGGGTGTTTATATAGGCGCCATTAGTAAAAACCTTTGCGACCTTGAATTTGTTCCCACCGCAAAACGAATTCACGCTACAGTCAAGGTGAATTTAGACGGACAAGAAACCAGCGAACAAATCGCTGATAAAATTCTTTTGCAGTTAAAAGCCGATTTCGGTAATTCCTATGCCGAAAATCTTTATAAAATTATTTTAGAAGGCAAAATAAGTGAGGGCATAAAAGTTTCCACCGAAGAAATCTGCAGCCGAATAAGCGCGGAAGTTTATTTTGCCAAGGTACGAGATAACACCGAATTTGCCATAGATTTAGAAACCCTCGCCAAAGAAGAAGGTCTAAAAGGAATATTTGTTAAAAATATGCTTTCCCGACTCGAAAAGGCGAACGAGGAAGAAAAAGCGCTCATTAAAAAAGCCATAAATCTGGGAATAAAGGCCTTTGCATCGGAGGTGGATTACAATGAAGATTAATAAAATCTACATTAGCGCCTTCGGAAAATTCAAGGATTTTACTCTGGATTTTTCCGATGGGTTTAACCTTGTTTACGGTGAAAACGAAAAGGGCAAAAGCACCATTATGGCCTTTGTTAAGATGATGTTCTACGGAACTGCAGGTAAAAAAGGTCAACAACTTTTCTCCCGTCCCCGCCTTAAATATAAGCCCTGGAGCGGCGAAGAAATGGGCGGAAGAATTTATTTCTCACACGGGGGTCATAACTACTGCCTTGAAAGGCAGTTCGGAAAATCCGATTCCACCGATAAAATCCGCCTTACTGATACAGATTTAAGCATCCCCCTGCCTGCCGATAGTGATATTGGCAAGAAATTTTTCGGTTTTGGAATCAGTGCCTTTGAGCGAAGCGTATTTATCGAGGCGGGAAGTCCCTATGTTCACGATGAGGGTGGCGAAGGCGAACTTAATATGCGCCTTTCCAATTTAGCCCTGACAGGCGAAGAGGACACCTCGCATCAAACCGTTTTAAACCGCCTTATTGATGCTAAACTTGATATAATTTCCAAATCGGGCAAGACGGGTAAACTACCTAAAAACAATATGTCTGCCGATGCTTTAAAAGAGGAACTTGCGCGCGCAGAGGTTGCCGCTATACGCCGCAAAGATCTTATGGATAGCATCACCGCATCCGAAAAGGAATTCCAGAATTTAAAGCAAGAGTACCTTAAGTATAAAAAAATCACCGACCTTGAAAACGATTTTAAAACTAAGGACAAGTTATCCGAATATCTCTCGCTTAAGGATAAACTTGATACGCTCAGCGAAAATTTGAAATTAAGCGACGGCGCTACTTTAGATGAAATGTTTGTAAAATCCATTGATTTTTGCATTGGTAAGGTTAAGGGATTTTCAGAGAAACTTAAAGAAAAGCAGGCGGATATTGATAAGCGCCGCGAGGCAATTCGTCTTGAAAGCGAAAAATCCACTACCGAACTTCAAGCGGAACTTTCGGAAGTAAAAGAAAAATGCGCCCAAAATGAAAGAGCAAAGGCCGATATAAACGGTAAAATAGACACTCTTTCGGCAAAAGCGGAAGAAGCCAAACGGGTGGCCGAACAATCCATCAACCTTAAAAAGCCCTTTAGCCCCGCTCTTTTGGGTATAGGCGCCGCGTTATTTATAGGCGCCGTAGTTTGCGGTGTTTTAAAAATATCCGTTGCCGCCATAGCCCTTGCCGCCTTGACGGTTATAATCGAAATTCTGGCCTTTGTTATAAGACCTCTTGACACTTCAAAATATAATAAGGCAAAATCCGAATATGACCTTATCTTCAGTCAAGTTCTCGACCTTAAAAATCAATTGAATACTCTAACGGGCGAAGGCATTGAATATTCATCAAGAATCAATATGCTTACTGCTTCATTAAATTCAGATGCGGCCATTAAAAATCAGCGACTTTTAGACCTTAAAGAAAGCGAAGATGAATTCGCCGCTCTCAAAGAGAAGTATACCGAAAGCGAAAAAGAACTTCTTACCATTTATGGCAGATATAAGCAGGCAGAAAGCATAGATGAAATAACCGATATCCTTCCCCTGCTCACCGAAAAGACAGAAAAACTTAAAAACATTAAATTAAAACTTAACTATTTAAGTCGCGACCTCAATAATATTTCCTACGAAGAGGCAAAAGAAAAACTTGAGTTTTTAAAGGGTAAAGAACTACCCGAGGATATTGATTTTAAAGATGCGCGAGAAAAAGCGGAAGAACTTAACGAGAGCATTATGGCGCTCAGTGGCCGCCGTTCCGCTCTTGCCGCCGAACTCAAATCAGAATTTTCCAAAGCCAAGGAACCCGAAATCATAAAAAGAGAACTTCAAGAGATACTTAAAAAATCCGATGAACTTAAAGAGTATTATGATGCCTTAAGTTTGGCAGAAGAAGTATTAAGCGAGAGTTTCGCTTTAGTGAGAAGGGGCTACGGCGCCGCCCTGGAAAACAAAACCCTTGATATTTTCTCCCGATTGACTTTGAAGAATTATGATGCAATTTCGGTTTCAAAATCTCTTGATATAACCACTCAGAAAAGCGGTATTTTCGGTATGAAGGAAGCCGAATATTTAAGTTCGGGAACATACGACCAAGCGTATTTAAGTTTGCGCCTTGCCATATCAGAACTTATGAACGAGAACGAAACCCTACCTATTTTCCTTGATGATGTATTATCTCTTTACGATGATGCGAGAACCTGCGCCGCCATTGACTTTTTAAAGGAATATTCCGAAGGTACGCAATGCCTTTTATTTACCTGTCACGGCAGTTTAAAAGAACTTGCAAAAAAGGAAAATTTAAGCGTTATTGAACTTTAAGACACAAAATCCCCGTACCAAAACGGTACGGGGATTTATCTTTAATTATTTCTTTTTATTGCTTAATTTGTTAAGCAGGGCGGTTACGGCGATTAGGATAAGCATTACTACGCCTATTGCCAACATTCCTTTGCCCATATAATGAAGATTACTTATAAAATTAGAGGGATTAAAAGAAAGTAACATATTTTTCCTCCTACTTCATAAAGAAATTAAGTATCAAGCCACCTGCGATAACCGATGCTATCTGACCCGAAACATTTACACCCATTGAGTGCATCAAAAGGAAGTTTTGATTATCTTCGGCAAGTCCCATTTTATGAACTATTCTGCCGGACATGGGGAATGCAGAAATACCCGCTGCGCCAATCATGGGATTGATTTTTGTTTTAAGGAACAGGTTAAGCACCTTTGCGAAGATAACACCGCCTGCGGTATCAAAGATAAATGCCACAAGGCCGAGACCTAAAATAAGAAGTGTCTGGGGTTTTAAGAATTTATCGTAATGCATTTGGGTTGCAATACAGATACCAAGGAAAATGGTAACAAGATTTGCAAGTACCTTTTGCGCAGTTTCGGAAAGGGAGTTAAGAACTCCGCACTCTCTTATAAGGTTACCGAACATAAGGAAGAAAACGAGGGAAGCCGACTGAGGCGCTATAACACCTGCAATAACGGTTATGATTATGGGGAAAAGTATGCGGGTTGTCTTAGAAACTGCTTTAGGTTCATAAGGCATACGAATAAGACGCTCTTTGCGGGTGGTTAAAAGTTTAATTACGGGCGGCTGAATAATGGGCACCAAGGCCATATACGAATAGGCCGCAACCATAATCGCACCTACATATTCGGAGCCGAGTTTATTGGCAACAACTATTGATGTCGGGCCATCCGCGGCGCCGATAATGGCGATAGAAGCTGCATCTTTGATATCGAAAAACATTGAGGCAAGGCATAAGGTAAAGAAAATACCAAACTGCGCCGCCGCGCCGAAAATCATAAGTTTCGGATTAGAAAGAATAGGACCAAAGTCAATCATTGCGCCGATTCCCACAAATAAAAGAAGGGGGAAAAGTTCATTGGCGATACCTGCATCATAAAGAATGCTTAAAGCGCCTTCTTCGTGACCTTGGGTTATAACTCCGCTAAGTGGCAGGTTTACCGCAATGGTACCAAAGCCGATGGGCAAAAGCAATGTGGGTTCCATTTCTTTTTTGATGGCAAGAAAAATAAGAATTCCGCCTATTGCCCACATAACGAGCATCTGCCATTCAAAATTATTTACGAGATTTTCATAAAGAATTTCCATAGTGTTCTCCTTTCTGTTTGGGGAGCAAAATAAAAGACTCTTACTGC
>JAZNFF010000003.1:0-11220 GCA_045588995.1 Acutalibacteraceae bacterium | reverse complement strand
TCTCCGCTTTCAATTTTATCGAAAATCTCTCTTACATACTGATTATATCGGTACATATAGCCCATATGAAAGGTTTTGCCCATTTCTTTAACGGTTTTAATTAGATTTTCAAAATCGGAAAGCACTATTCCACCCGGTTTTTCCATATGAATGTGTTTGCCGTGCTTTGCCGCCAATGTTGCATATTTAACAAGATAAAGTTCTTCGGTTTCCACCGTTACGGCTTCGATTTCGGGGTCATTTAAAATTTCTTCCACCGTCATTTCGCGGTACCCTTCAAAATCCGCCATTCTTTCGGGAAATTTCTCTCTTTCGTTTTCGGGGAGCGCATAGCCCACAACTTCGAAAACATCGGAAAGGTTTTTAAGGGTATTGAAAATATCGTTGCCGTGACTATTGGTGCTGGTGCCTATTTGAGCGATTCTTATTTTTCGCAAGGTTTAATCCCTCCAATCAAACTGAACGATGGGAAATGCTTTTTCGTTGGCCAAGCGGGTATAAACCTCGGGGGCCTCATAGGGTTTATGAGTTTCTTCAATAAGGGAAGCAAACTCAAGGCGACCGAATTTATTAAGGCGCTGCATAGCCATAACATCATCGTGGGTGGTAAAGAGGCCTGCAGAGGATTCATCTACGGGACGGGCGGCGGTATGAGCGCCGATGAGGGAAATTCCGGGGCCGTGCACCTTATGATAATAATCAACGGTAAAATCACTGCTTCTGGTACAACCGAGAAGAGCTACTCTACCCATACGTTTCATACAGTCAAGAACGCCGTTGAGCGCTCCTCCGTTGCCCGTTACCTCAATAGCAACATTAACGCCGCCATCGGTTACCTTTTTAACCTTACTGGCGAAATCGGGGTCGAAGGGGTCAAAGGCATAATCGGCGCCGATTTTAAGGGCAAGTTCGCGTTTTTCGGGAACGGGGTCAACCGCGATTAAGGGGGCGGCGCCCGATGCGGCAAGAATTTTTACGGCAAAAAGTCCCAAAATTCCCATGCCCATAACAATGGCGCTCTCGCCTACTTCAAAACGACACTTTCTGATAGCGGCCATAGGGAACGTGCCGATATGCCATAAAGCCGCCTCTTCAAAGGAAACGTTATCATCTGAAATCTTATGTAAATTCTTATGGTCGATGGCAACGTATCTGCTATGAGTGCTCCAAGAAAGCGCAACCCTATCGCCGATATCAAAATCGGTAACTCCGCTTCCTAAAGCCACAACGGTACCCGAAGAACTATATCCGCAGTATCTCGGAAAATGAGCTTCGGTATCAATAGTAGCAACGCTGACATTAACTTCACCTAAAAGATTTGCTCTCTCTGTTCCGCTACTTATAGTGGAAACGGCAAGGCGAACCAACACCTCATTTTCCTTAAGTTTTGGAATATCGCAATCCAAATACTCCGCAACTCTGGGAGCCGTAAAAGCAATAACTTTATTTTCCATAAAAATCTTTACCTTTCTTTCATTTATATTTTAATTATATATCTTGACAAATTATATTACAATGCACTATACTTGAAAATGTATAAAAAAACGGGTAAAATTCTCTAAAATTGAGGTGATTATTTATGAGCAATCTTTCTTTTTATTCGGGATTTAAATTCTTTCGCAACCGCATACCCCATACGAGAATCACAGATTATACCAAAGCTGGCGGCGCGCCCAGCCATTATATCGCAAAAGTCACCTCAGGAACGGGTAAAATAGTATACGGTAATCAGATTTTAGAATTGCGCGAGGGCGATATTTGTTATATACCTAAAAATCTTAATTATATTTCCTATTGGGGCTTTGAAAGTGAGAAAGAGGTAATTTTCTATTCCATCGGCTTCGAAGATTTGCCTATAACCGATAAGGAATTTATTTTGCAAAAAATAAGCCCCGATGCCGAATCCTTGAAAGTTTTGGATATAATCGTAGATGATATGACGGTTAATTGCAATACCGTTGGGGCTTTATATACCTTTTTAGGTAGGGTTATACCCGATATGCAGGTAAAGAAAAATCAAAACAATAAATACGAGGATATTATAAACCGCGCCCTCACCTTTCTTGATAAAAACTATAATTGTAAAATCAGCGAAGTGGCCGCTTTTTGCGGAGTTAGCGAATCGGGATTATATCTTATTTTCAATAAGGTTTTTGGTAAAACTCCTCTTGATATCAGACATCGGATAGTATGCGAAAAAGCCAAGGAACTACTCACAACCACCTCCCTATCCATAGAAGAAATCAGCACTATGCTCCATTTCAGTTCTTCATCGTATTTCAGAAAGGTATTTAAGCAAATTACGGGCAGTAATCCATTATCCATAAGAAAGAATAAAAACAATGCATTATAAAAAAACCCGTCTTTCGACGGGTTTTAATTATTCTTCTGTTTCTTCATCCGCTTCTTCATCGGAAGGAATCTCAAGACCTAAATCACGGCGAAGCTCTATATCATCATCGGGATGCTCTGCATAATAGGGGTCAATCATATACTTCTTAATCGCCGGGAAGGTGCAATACTGAATAAGAAGGAAACTGAAACCCGGATAGGTGCAGACAAACAATACAAATGCCAAAGCGATAACTATGGAGAATTTGCCTAAAAACCAAACTACCAAAAAATATAAAGCAAGTACCAAAAGATGAACGAAAATGCAGAGCAGATTCAATTTGAGATTTACGATAGAAAGTTTGAAACTATTAGCGTAAATCTGCTTTACATTAAGTTTAAAAGTGATGGTCAAAGTCCAGATATAAAACTTCATAATCGAAAAGATAAAGGCGACAAAAAGGGATATTCCAAGACCTACCGTCTGGCCGATGCTCTTTTCTGCCATCCAATACCACGCCAGCGCCCAAATATTTATACCCGTAACCAGAATATTGATAATATTGATAATAAGCGCCTGTTTCCAGTTTTTCTTAATAGTTTCAAAGAAATCGGAAAGGCCGAAAGAGTGCTTATCCCTTGCCGTATTTCTCGCAACATGGGTAAAGCCCGCATCGGCAAAACCCTTAGGGAGAATAAGAATAGACATCAGACAATAAACAAAATTTATGGTTACAAACTTCCAGATATTTCTGAAAAAGGTTTCAAAAAATACTATAAAGGTCTTCTTTTTGGGGGCGTTTTTATCTATGCCCGGACCCTCTTTTTCATAATTAAACAGACCGAAAAAACCTGCCATTATTCCTTCTCCTTTTTATAAATAAACTTTTCTTCCAAGGAAATTCCTTTAAGACCCAAAACATACGAAATTTCGGTTACAAGGGGAACTATAAGAAGCAGTGCGCTAAGCAATAGATACTGAACTATCGATAGATCGGAAGGCAGCATATCGCCCTTTAAAATCAGTTCTATAAAGGAATAGAAATATCCGACTGCAAATTTATACATCTGAATATTAAATCCCGACATAAATCCTTTTTGGAAGATAACAATTATAGCGAAAAATATAATATTTGGTATAGAAGCTAAAAGACCTATTTTAAAGCCGCGAAGTTTATCTAAGGTTTTATGATTAAACTTAACAAGATTAGCATCGGCGGCTCCCAATTCCCAGATATAATGATATGTAAAACCTATAAGAATAACGATGCCGATAAACTGAGTTACGATAAGGAAAATATTTTTGGGTGCGCCCTCAAATTCGGAACGAATAGTCACCTTTTGCAAGGCGTAACCCTTATCCGTATATTCCTTTTCAAGTTTATCTTCCCCATCGGCATAATAATGGGTATAAAGTTCCTTGAATTCATCATCTTTTTCGGTGACGCCAAACGCAGTATAGCCGATTTTTTCGGTGCCGAAGCCGTTACATATAACCATTACGGAAATGGCAACAAAAAAACAAAATATCGTAACTGCCATAAGTTTAACGAACACTTTTAAAGCGGGTTTAATATTCTCCAATTTTCTATCTCCAAACTATGTATAGTTATTTCATAATTATACAATATAAAACAAAAAAATGCAAGGTATATACCCTGCATTTTACATTATATTCATAAAATTATGAGAAGCACGGTTGCGGCCGAGATAATCGCGCCCAAAGACCAGAGCGAAATTTTAACCCAAGATTTAAGCCGCACCCTTTTGCGCAAACTCTTTCCCTTAACCGCTTGATTTTCAATATTGAAGGAAAATTCCCTAACCGCTTGATTAAGCCGCGCCGCCTTCAGATTCCCATATTTCGGAGAAACAAAAAACACTACTTTTTCAAACATTTTACTGCCCGTATCGTTCACTTCAATAACAGTTTTATTAACGCCTTTCACCATAAAAAACTATCCTTTCCCAAGATAAATATATTCTTGGCAAAAAGTGGAGAGATTATTCGAAAATAAATTTAGTTATAAGTTATAAGTTATGAATTCGGCAAAGCCGAATGTTATGATATTTGCTACGCAAATAGTTAATGTGTTCGCTTTGCGAACTAATATATATATCGTCGGAAATGCCGAAACCGAAACTTTGCCGTTAGGCAAATCATAACGCGGCAAGAGCGCTCATATCTCATAACTTGCCGCAGGCAATCATAACTCGAAATCAGTATTGGTTAACATAAATTTGTTGATAACTCGGTGGAAAAGTTGAAAAAAACCGCGTTAATACGCGGTTTTTCTATCAACATTCGGGAAAATTCCCGTTTTATGTAAATTATTCGCTATTTTTCGACACTCTTCCCCGAAAGGAACGATACTGCCCTTTCAACCGCATCCTTGCTATTGCCCCAATCGGCACCTTTGCCCGCGTTTCTATAGTCATACATAGAGCAATATTTAGAAATATCGGCGCAAAGTGATTCGGCATAATCCCCCGTAATTTTAGTAATGCTCTTTAAAAATTCGCTATGGTAATGGGGCATTTTTGATTTTTGCGCCCCTGCCACCAACTGCTCATAATGCTTTAAGCAAAACTGGGGTTGATTATCGAAAAGCCGCCTGAAATCGCTTTCCTTTTCGTAAAGGCGATAGATAGTATCTACCATACGGGATACGCCCCATTCGATTTTATTGCAGATAAAACAACTCTCACTGATGCTTTTCGCCTTTTCTGCCTTTTTGGCGGGCGGGTTCAAAAGTTTTTTATCGAAAATATCCCCCTTAACGCTCTTTAGATGGGTTTCGAGCATCAAAGCAAGTTGCAACCTTCCTCTATACCCCATCATTTTATCAAGGTGTTTTTCGCAAAATCCCACCTTGTTGGTTTCGATTCGCACATCGGGTTCCATCATAGCGTCGCCTAAAATATATGTAATAATCCTATCCTCAACCGTTTCATACATTCGGCATATAGGGCACCCATCGCTCTCCTCAAATACTTCGCTTACGGGTATAGTGCAAATATCATCGCGCATATTATCACTCCTTTAGCACAAGCTTTGGCTACTTGATATTATAGCATATTTTTGATATAATTACTACGGTGATTTTATGTTTAATATAGAAATTTTGAATAATGAAATACATATTAAAAATGTAACGAATTTTGACCTCAAAGAAACCCTTGACTGCGGTCAGGCATTCCGTTGGACTCTCCTTGATAACGGGGTTTGGTGCGGTATTGCCAAAGGAAAATATATCGAACTTGAAAAGAAGGATAACGATATTATCATAAGAGGTAGCAATGAGCGGGATTTTTATGAAATCTGGGAAGATTATTTCGACCTTAAAAGAGATTACGGCGAAATAATAACCGCTATAAGCGGTAATGAAATTCTTAAAGCGGCATCAGAGTTTGGAAGCGGTATCAGGATTTTAAATCAAGACCCTTGGGAAGCACTTTGCTCCTTTATTATTTCGCAAAATAATAATATTCCGAGAATTAAAGGCATCGTTGAGCGGCTTTGCGAGAATTTCGGAAGTAAATGCGGAGATTCCTATACCTTCCCAAGCGCCCAAACGGTAAGCCGCCTTTCTATAGAAGATTTATCGATATTAAGAGCGGGTTTCAGAGCCAAGTATATTCTTGATGCCGCAAATAAGGTAGCGAGCGGCGAAATTGATTTAGAAGCCCTTAAAACCACCGATTTCGAGACCGCCCGAGAGATTCTGATGACCATAAAAGGCGTTGGCCCCAAGGTTGCCGATTGCACCCTTTTATTTGGACTTCGGCATATTGAGGCATTCCCCCGTGATGTTTGGATAAAACGCGCCCTTGCAGAGCTTTTTGATGGCGAATTGCCCCCCTGCGCCAAGGGATACGAAGGAATCGTTCAGCAGTATATATTTTATTATATCAGGGGAAAAAGCAATGGATGAAAATATAAATGATTTACCCAAAAGAAAGCCCATAAGATTAGAGAAATATGATTATAGCCAAAATGGCGCGTATTTTATAACCGTGTGTACCAAAGACCGCAAACCGCTATTGTGCAATATCGTAGGGACGGGCGTCCCCGACCGTCCGAAAATCAAATTGTTAAATCACGGTGTAATCGCAGATAAATATATAAATCAATTGAATAATTTTTATAAAGATATCCGCATTGACAAATATGCAATTATGCCGGACCATATCCATTTATTATTATCAATTTCAAACGGGCAGTCGAGGACGCCTGCCCCTACAAATGAAAATATTGTTAATGCAAATTCCTATGTTTCCAAATTTATAAGCACATATAAGAGGTTTTGCAATATGGAATATGGAGAAAATATCTGGCAGCGTTCATATTACGACCATATAATACGTAATCAAGATGATTATAATGAGGTTTGGGAATATATCGAAAATAATCCAATAAAATGGTATTTAACCCATAATAAAATTAACCCCACCCCGTAGGGACGGGCGGTGCGGGTGTCCGGTGGACACCTCTGCGAAAGCAGAAGCACCGACCGAGGCGGCAACCGAGACCCCCGACCGTCCGCAAATCTACAATATATTTATATATATTAAAAATCCGACTTGGGTTTTCCAAGTCGGTTTTTGTTTTTATTAATCTTCAGATTATTTAATTAATCCTCTGCGGGAGTGAGCATTGCTAATCTGAGAGCAGTTACGTCTGCTTCGTTGATTACATCATCGCCATTGATATCAGCAGCGGTAAGGTCAATGTAGTTAGCGGCTACAAATGCATCCTTATCGGCAGCATCTACATAACGAGCGAGGAGAGAAAGGTCAACGAGGGTTACTGCATTGTTACCTGCTACGCAGTTAGCAGCAGAGATATTCTCTTCAAGAGCATCAGCAAGTGCCTTAACTGCCTTCTTGAATGCATCGGCATCGGCCTTCTTGCAACCGGAAGCATCAATGGTAAGAGCTTCGGCCAAAACTGCTTCGGGATCAGCAACATCAGCATCGATAGCGAAACGGTCATCTGCATAATCAACGTACATAGAACCGAGGGTTACATCAGCATAATCACCCTCAATATTATAACCATTGAAGCCAAGGGCTAACTTGGTGATATAGGTGTTATCTGCTGTGATGGTACCTGAGTATGCATTACCTTCTGCATCGGTAAGGTTGTTGCCTATACCCAGATCGCCGTTTAGATATTTAACATAGTTAGTTTTCCAGTCGCTTCCAAAGATGGTAGCAAGTGAGGTTGTTGCCCAACCATCAGTTTTGCCATTAACAGCGAAATATCTGGTGGTGCCGTGGGTAGCCATATCACAGGCCCAGTTATCCTTGATTACGTTTACATTGCCATCCTCATCCTTAACGATATTGCCATCTTCATCCTCTTCATAGAAGGCATATCTTTCATCAAAGAACCAGATACGAGCGGCAACAGAGCCGTTTTCACCGGGAACAAAGTTTTCGATCTTATATGAGAAGAAGATATCATCAATATCGGCAAGTTTAATGCCGCCATCAGCAACTGCTTCATACTGAACTGCGCCTGACTGAGGTGCGCAGCTGGGGTTACCAAAATCTTCGGTATTGATGGTTACATATTGGTCGCCGTTATTGCTTAAATAATTGGTATTTGCAGAATAACTTGCGCCTGCGCCTGCCCAAACGCCTTCTTCATCAAATTGATCATGCTCGATTAAGGTAGAGGGCTTGAGGCCAAGGCCGCCGAGTTTATTTGCAGCATCGATAACATCCTGAGCTGCAAAGTTTGCGGCATAGATTTCTTTAAGTTTTGCAGTGAGGGTAGCAAACTGTTCTTTGAGCACATCGTCATCTTCATAAACATCAAGATTTGCCTTATCAGCGTTAATAGCAAGCTCTTCATTAGACCAGGTATCAATTCCCTCTATCTGCTTATCTTTACCGTAAACTACCATATCTCCGAAATAAATCTCGGTAGAACGAGCGGTGGAGTTTGTAAACATAAGGCGTAAATCAGTAATATTGGAAAAATTAGCATTTGAAAGGAAACTATTCCAACTCGCTTCGGGCATAATTTCTTTGAAAGTGATAAATTCCCAACCATCTGTTGCGGGTAGAACTCCGCCATTAGTTGTAAGATTGGTGGAAAACTGAGCAATAACTCTTATTTGACTGATAGTAGCAGAAGATTTATACCAAATACCAACTGACTCCATATCTTCCTTTAAGAAAATATTTGAGCCGACATTACCCCAAACAAACGTTTCATTAGGAGTGGAGTCACCATTACTATCCTTATAATCGTCTACAGGGAATAAATATGCAGTACCAACGCCATCGGCAGAGGTTAAATATTCTTTGCTTGCATCATTTCCATCAACAAAGATATTATTTTGGGTTTGGGAGCCACCTGTTGAATAAGCTCTCAAGGGAGCGGTATTCATCTGATGAGGAATATAGGTTAAATTCTTCCAGGTGTTTTTAAGGTCGCGAACAGTATTGGCTAACTCAACTTCTGCCTCAATTTCGGGGAATACTTCGAGAGCTGCTTCAAGAGCTGCTTCGAATTCTTCAGTATTATAGAATGAAGAAGTATCAAGGACTGCCATTTCAGCAACAAAATCAATACCTGTCGCAGAAGAAGGAACATAATTTTCAGTTTCAATAATAGAACCTACTGTAGCTGTTACTGCTCCTGTAGCAACCAAGCAGAAAAGAGTAGCACCGAACTGATTGGTAGTAGCGGTTGAAAGGGAGTACTCTCTCCAGCCGTTGATTATCTCGTTATAATCAGCGTTGGTATGAGCCATATTATCGAAGAAATATGCCATAGGAATGGTATATGTCTGACCCGATTCAACGGCAACCGTATGATTAGAAGCAATATCATACTGGCTACCGACGGAACCGATAGTTCTCATCCAGAAACCAAGCTTTGCACCTGCAGCAGCGCTTTCAACTCTAACGGTTAAATACGCATCGGCATATTCTCCAATATACTTCACTGTTCTGCCACCACTGGTTGTATCAGGAGCAAACCAGATACCGTTACCACGATAAATTGTTGAAACGACTTCAAAAGGATGATTAGTAGTATAGTCGCCGTAAACCAATCTATCGGTGTCTGTAGTAGCATTCAATGTTAAAACGCCGTCACCGTTTTTATTTGCAGGGTATAAGAATGAAGTAGTTGATTCAACCATCTTGCCTGCTGCCACTCTTAAATTTTCAACTACTACAAGTTCTTCGACTTCGGGGAATGCATCAAGAGCTGCTTCAAGGGCAGCAAGGAAGGGAGCGGTATTACCGAAACTGCTAATATCAAGAGCTGCCATTTCAGCTACGAATTCAGTGCCTGTTTTGGTGGAGGTTATTTCATAATTAGTTTCACTAACAACGGAACCAACTTTTAAAGTTACTTCGGCATCTGTTGCGCCCATTACGAATAAGCCGCCGTAAATATTACCAGTCGACTTTGTATCGGTTTCCCAATTAGCAAAATCAGAACCGAAACCTTCAAGAATATCACCAATATAAATTTTATATGTATTTCCGGCCTTAACCTCTGCAGTATAACTTGAAGTCAGGTCTTTTTGCGTACCACTAACAAGCATTCTTCCAAAGAAACCGAGGTGGGCAACGTCAGCTGTGCCTGTGGAACTAACTTCAACAAATATGTAAGGATTTGTACCCATATCACCAAAGCGGAGATTATCGTTAGCGCCTACAAACTTTGTCTGCAACCAAATAGAATTTGCTCCAATTGCGGCGTCAATTGCCTTACCATAGTTAGGCAAGGTTAATTCGCGATAATAAGAACCAAATTCGCTAACAGTACTATTAGTAGCAGTCATCAAGCTGGAATAATCAGTACGGCCTTGCTGAATAGGATAAGCATAAGATTCTACAGAAGTGATCATCTCCTCAGCGGCGTCACGAAGCTTTGCCTCAGCATATTCTTCTTCGCAAGCGCGAACTGCTTCAAGGGCAGAGGTGAACGCAAGCCAAGTTTCACTATCTGCAGCATCACGATAATCTGCCTTTAAAGCATTTTCATCGACTGAAACAGCCTTATCATACCAATCGGCATCGGACCAATCTTCACAACCAACAAGGTTTTTATCGTAATCATTAACTTCGGCAAAAAGGTCGCCTACAGAAAATTCAACATCAGAATCGGCAAGGATGACAAATCCAAGTCTTAAGAAATATGCCCAATCTGCAAACCCACCACTATGGAAAGCTGACTGCACAGTATTACCGCCAACCTTATTAGTAAGGAATTCATTCCAAGAGAATTTTTTCCATACTCCGTTTGTGCTCTCGATAACCTGAGAGCTAGTAAAATCTCTGGAGGCCCATTCATCATTAGTAGTTAAGTCAGCATCTACACCATTATTAAGAACAGAAACAACCCGAACGGTAACATCACCGGTAGAACGGTAATAGAAATACATATCTTCGATATTTGCCTTTAATTCATCAAACATCTTAAAGGTTTCCATTCCGCCAGAATTTGTTTGATTACCCCACATAAATTGTTTTGACGTAGAGTTAACCGTAAAGGTATAGTTATGAGTAGAAGGAGCATAATCAGGAGCTGACGTAGCGGCATATTCAGCTCTCGAAGTATCATTGAGCCATCCGCCTATGTAGTTAACCCACTGGGAATGCTTATAACCTGCATAATCAAGATTCTGCCATGCAGTTTCGAGGTCATCAGCGGCAGTTGCTAAATCTACCGTTGTTTCCTCTGCGGAGATGGGAATCATGGTAAACATAGTGAACACCATAACCATCGCCAGAAGAATTGAGGTTAGTTTGAAAATTTGCTTTTTCATTCTGTTTTCTCCTTTTTTGATATAAATTTATCGATATATGTAAAATAAAATTAGCGCGGTTTTTAGCTGAAATTGGATACAATACACC
>JAZNFF010000002.1:0-29815 GCA_045588995.1 Acutalibacteraceae bacterium | reverse complement strand
TCGTTACTTGCCTTATAGGGCCTTCTAACCGTGGGATAATCGGTAGGAATAAGGGTTATATAGTTTATCTTAATTGGCTTTTCGGAAAATACCTCAAGGTATCTGCCTCCAAGACGGCGAAAATAGTTTTCATAAACGTTTCTGCCCTTTTTAAGAGTAATTTCAACGGTATAATCCTGCTTGCCGTTATAACGCATTACCTTATTATTGGTAAGGTGTTCGCCGTAGGCAATAGTCAAGGTCTGCTCCTCTTCGGTTTCAACATCAATTGCTATATATCCAACCGATTCTCTGCCCAAATCAAGAAGCCAACGGGTTTTACCGTCACTCTCAATTTCGGCGGTTTCGATTTTCTCGCCCATAAGGTACTTTTTATTCGGACGGGGGAAAAGGGGTAAATCCTGCTCAACGATAACGCTCTTTTCGAAGTCCTCAAGGTCACCGCTCATCCAACCGTCTTCTTTTCTCATATCATAAAGGAAACTGCAACCGATGGAGCCCGTAAGCATCTTATTATATCCGTTTTTATAGGCGGGACTTATGCGGGAAAGGGTATTTTCGCCCGATGCGGCCTTGAGCTTTTCATCCTCATAAACTTCATATTTAAGAGCAGCTTCGCCCGAATAGTAAACCATCCAAGGCACATTTTTGCCGTAATACCAAACCACGAAGGATAAATTATTTTCACCCTTTTTGCAAAGGTCGGTTATATCAAGTTCATCATAAATTTTATGATAAGGATAATCGGCATACTGACCCGAATCGGCAATTTTTCCGTTTACATAAAGAGCATAGTTAGAGTCGGCAGAAACCTTAACCGTTACCTTGCCGCCTTCGTAATTAAACCTATCGGCGAATTCGCCGTACATATCATTAATTACTTCGCCCTTTGTCCAGATCCATTTTGAATTTTTCATAAAAACACCTGCTTAAAATTTAATGTGTTTTTTCAGACCAAAATATATTAAATTTCTTTAATATTTAATTTATTGCTTTAAGAAGTTCTTCGGTTTTATCGATTTCTTCCCACTTAAAGCCCATATTTTCTCTACCCATATGACCGTAGTTAGAGGTCTTTCTATAGATGGGGTTTCTAAGACCTAAGGTATCTATAATTGCGAGAGGGCGAAGGTCAAAGACACGATTTACCGCCTCGGCGATTTTTTCATCACTAACCTTGCCAGTACCGAAGGTATCCACCATTACGGAAACGGGTTTTGCAACGCCGATAGCATAGGCAATCTGCACCTCGCACTTTTCGGCAAGAGCAGCTGCTACAATATTTTTAGCAACGTATCTTGCGGCATAAGCGGCGCTTCTATCAACCTTTGTAGGATCCTTGCCCGAAAAGGCACCGCCGCCGTGACGGGCCATACCGCCATAGGTATCAACGATGATTTTTCTGCCCGTAAGACCCGTATCGCCCTGAGGTCCGCCTATGACAAAACGGCCTGTGGGATTAATGAAGATTTTAGTATCTTCATCCATAAGTTCAGCGGGAATTATGGGTTTAATAACCTTATTAAGCATATCTGCTCTTAAAGTTTCCAAGGTTACGCTTTCATTATGTTGAGTAGAAAGTACAACCGCCTCAACTCTCCTCGGTTTGCCGTTTTCATATTCTACGGTTATTTGAGTTTTACCATCGGGTCTTAAATAATCAATTTCGCCCGATTTTCTAACGCTCGTTAATTTATATGAAAGTTTATGGGCAAGAGATACAGGCAAAGGCATAAGTTCTTCTGTTTCGTTACAAGCGTAACCAAACATCATACCTTGGTCGCCCGCGCCGTTAAGGTTATACTTATCATCTTTCCCATCCTTAAATTCAAGGGAATTATCAACGCCCATAGCAATATCGGGTGACTGCTTGTCTATAGAAGTCATAACCGCGCAGGTATTACCGTCAAAGCCGCTCTCGGCGTTACTGTAACCTATATCGTTAAGTACGCCTCTGACAACGGCGGGAATATCCACCTGCGTTTCAGAGGTGATTTCACCCATAACGGTTACAACGCCCGTAGTGCAGAAGGTTTCGCAAGCAACGCGGGAAAACTTATCTCCCTTTAAATATTCATCTAAAATTGCATCGGATATCTGGTCGCAAACCTTATCGGGATGGCCCTCGGTTACTGATTCAGATGTGAAAAGAAATTTGCTCATTTTGTCCCCTTTCGGTCCTTGTTTCAAAAATAAAACCGCCCCTGAAAGAGCGGTTTTTTATAAAACCTCATCTTTCGGATAATCCGCAGGATTTAGCACCTTGTTTAAAACAGGTTGCCGGACTTCATAGGGCCTGTACCCTCCGTCGCTCTTGATAAGGACCATTATTTAATTTATTTTCAATTGATATTTTACCATAATATAGCCATTTGTCAATATTTTTTTAATTATTTCCAAAGGAAATATTACCCTTCATTACAAAAACAAGGAACACAAGCATAACCGCAAGTATAACAACAGAACAAACCGAAATTAAAACGAATTTCTTTTTATCTACGGTAACTGCAGTTGCGGGCAATAGCCGCGCTTTCCTAAGAGCCGAGGTTATGGGCTTATAAATTATCATTGTAACCGCCGCGTTGACGATACCCTTGGTTATATTAAAGGGCAAAAGCAGGGTGGGTATGAGGGCAACGACGTCGCTTCTTGCGGCTCCCATCATATAATAAGGAGTAATAAAGATATTGGCGACCATCATAACAAACACCGTAGAAACCACCGCCAAAACACTGCCTAAAACCGCGCCCGAAAGCGTTCTCTTATATTTATAAACAAGACCGCAAATAAGGGCGAAGACACTGCTCGAAAGGGCGTTCATTATAAGACCGTAGACCCCCGTATCGCTTACCGAGATAAACTCTATAAGCGCTACGGTTACGGCGCAACCCACACCGTAAACAGGGCCCAAAACAAAGGCCGAAACCGCCAAAACCGCATCTTTAAAATCAAAGGTTAGGAAACTTACCTTAAATCTGAAGAGAAACATACATAGATATGCCACCGCGCAAAAAAGCGCCGCCAAAGTTATCTTTTTAAGATTTGTTTTGTTTTGCATAGTGCACCTCATAAAGTTTCATGAAAATCGTTATAATATCCTCCCGCCGCAAGCGGTTCCCCCTCCTTTAGATAAGGAGGGCTTATGAGGAAAAATATATAAAGCCCCGTTTATATGAAAACGGGGCTTTTAAATACTATTATATGCCATCTTCTTTCATCCGGACTATACCGTCGGTTTCGGAATTTCACCGAATCAACTTCGAAAAAACTTCCGAAGTTCGCGGACTTTCACCGCCGGTGAGGAATTTCGCCTCGCCCCGAAGATACTAATATACTATCACTATATATTTAATTTGTCAACAACCAAGAAAAGCAATACACATTGCAAAATTATAATTACGGGAAGGCCTATCATAAACCGCTTATGTAAAGTTTTATGGCGTATGGTCACCATCGTAATATAAAGGGCCGTGGCGCCTCCCAAAAGGCCGAAAGTAAATAGGGTTTTTTCGCTTATTCTTCTTTGGTTTTTTATTGCCCTTCGTTTATCCGAAATGCAAACTATAACCGAAATAATACTTATAACCGCAAGGTAAATTAAAATGTAATCAATCACAGTATCACCGATTACATTTTACTATCTTTATACCGCCTTTTCAATCTGTTTTTTAAGTTTTTCAATTATCCGCTTTTCAAGACGGGATATATATGACTGGGATATATTAAGGGTATCCGCCACCTGTTTTTGAGTATATTCTTTATATCCATTCATACCGAAGCGCATCTCCATTATCTGCTTTTCGCGGGGAGGAAGACCATCTATAAATGAGCCGAGCAGTTTTCTTTCATCCTCTTGCTCGATGTTTTTCCCCACCTCATCCCCATCCGAGCCCAACACATCGGACAAGAGAAGTTCGTTGCCGTCCCAATCGGTATTAAGGGGCTCATCTATGGAGATTTCGTGTTTTTTGGCGGCACATTTCCTTAAATACATAAGTATTTCGTTTTCTATGCAACGAGAGGCGTAGGTAGCAAGTTTTATATTCCTATCGGGACAAAAGGTATTTACCGCCTTAATAAGACCTATGGTTCCTATGGATATAAGATCCTCCACATTACTGCCCGTATTATCGAATTTCCGCGCTATATATACCACTAATCTCAAGTTATGCACTATAAGGGTTTCCCGTGATTTATTATCGTTTTTTATGAGCAGTTCTCGTTCTTCGTCAGCCGACAAGGGCGGCGGCAAAGTTTCGGGACCGTTGATATAAAAAGTGGGCTTTATAACACCTATTCGAATTAAAAACCTTATGATTAAATTTTTCATAAACTCTCCTCCAAGCATTTAGGGTTTATTATGGCTTTATGTTCGCCGCAAAGTCGGGTTGCAGAAACAGCAATAATAGGTTTTTCTAAAATTACGAACTTTTCTTCCCCCGTAATTTTCACCCTATCGCTTCTATACCCCTCAAGAAGTTCTGTTCCCGATACGGTGGTACACGGTATTGCTCTATATCTTCTTTTCCTTTCCTCTTCTTCCAAAATTTCTTCTAAAACACTTTTATCCGCAATAATTATTTCGCTGTTTCCAAAAGGGTCGGAAAGGGAGTTGCCCGTATCTATAAGGGCGGTGGTTTTCGCCTTTTTATTATCCAATTCTATTTCAATCTCGCAAAACTTCGCGCTAATACTCTTCGGCTCAAATATCTTTCTTATAAAAAAGGAAATAAAATATCCCACCACCGAAAAAGCAATTAAAAACACAGGGGAAATATTAAAGTAAACCACCGAATTATTTATGACCATCCCCGTTGGCTTAAAGATATACCAAACCCCTATCATAGCCCCCGCGAAACCAAAGGTCACCGAAAAAAGAGTAATTACACACCTTAAAAACCGTTTTATATTTCCAAAACCGAAGCCGATAACCACTGTAACCGCAGAGGCGGCAAGTTTTAAAAGAATTTCAAAATCCCAATTTAAAGGCGGTAAAAATATGTAAAGGGAAAATAGGGCTCCAATTAAAGATGCTAATATCAGGCGAAAAACTTTTAGGGTGCTTTTAGTAATCAGAGATGTAAGTTTAATCAAAAAATAGTCCACTATAAAATTAAGCACTATTAAGACATCGGCGTAAACTACCATAACTATCAACCCCGCTTTTAAATATAATTATATATCGTTATATTCGCAAAAACTGTCGCTTTTAATACCCATAATTAATATTTTTTGCAACTTGAGTATATATATTTAATAAAAACACAAAGGAGAGTTTTTATGGATAAATCTATAATGGATAAATATCTGAAAGAAATGCGGGAAATGCAAAAAAGAGCGGAAAGTATGCCCGCGGTTTCCGAGAATATAGAGCAGACCGCAAATCCCGATACGGCTACGGGGGGACTTATAGTCAGCGCAACTTCTTTAAAGGGGCTTTTCCCCGTAACACGCGCCCTTGTTACCGTCTATAAAGGCACACCCGAAAACGCCGAGGAAATAGACAGAGATTATACCGATGAAAGCGGAAGAACCAAAAAATTTATTCTCCCAACTCCCCCTTTTAGCGCCTCACAAACGGCGGGCAGCGCGCAAACGCCCTACGCTCTTTATAATATCTCCATAAAATCCGATGGATTTATAGATTGGCTTGAAACCGATATACCCGTTTTCCCAAACACCGTCTCTCTCCAATCCGCCGACCTCACCCTTTCGGGCACGGCGGGTAAAAACGATACGCCCCGCCCCTTTTCCGATTTCCCGAAATTTGACCTTTGAGGTGATGAGTTATGCCGACTGTTAATACACCCATTATCCCGCAAAATATAACGGTGCATTTAGGAGCACCCGATGCGCCCGCCGAAAATGTTACCGTGCCATTTGATTACTATATTAAAAATGTGGCCAGTAACGAAATATACCCTACTTGGCCCGAAAACGCTCTTCGGGCAAATATCTACGCCATCACTTCCTATGCCCTTAACCGCATATATACAGAATGGTATAGATCCCGCGGGTATAATTTTGATATTACCAATACAACGGCATTCGATCAGGCATTCAATAAAGACGGTGAGGTTTTCGAAAACATAAGCCGAATAGTTGATGAACTTTTTAATGATTACATAGTAAGGGAAGGAAGCATAGAGCCCCTATTTGCAAGTTTTTGCAACGGCACCACCTCCACCTGCGACGGTCTTTCCCAATGGGGCTCTGTTTCACTTGCAAACGAAGGTCTTATTCCCTATGAAATATTACAGCGTTTTTACGGCAACAATATAAATATAGTCAGAGATGCTCCCGTTGGCGAAATAGAAGAATCTTATCCGGGCGCACCATTGGTACTGGGGGATTCAGGAAATAACGTTAGGAGAATTCAAGTGGAATTAAACCGCATAGGCCAAAATTATCCCGCTATCCCCCGTATTGCCCGTACTGATGGGGTTTTCGGCGTAGACACCGAAGAAGCGGTAAGAAAATTTCAAGAGATTTTCAACCTATCGGTGACGGGCGCGGTGGATAAATCCACCTGGTATAAAATAGCGCAATATTATGTAGGGGTAAAAAGTTTATCCGACCTTGTATCCGAGGGCGTTACTTTAGAGGAAGCCACCCTGCCTTTCTCCACCCGTCTTTCAGAAGGTATGCAGGGAATTGCGGTCAAAACCTTGCAGTATTATCTCAATATTCTCGCCTATTTTAATCCAAATCTTTTAAGCACATCTTTAAACGGGGTATTTGATGCCGCAACAACGCAAGCGGTCAAAAGATTTCAACAAAGTTACGGACTCACCCCAACGGGCATCGTAACCTCACCTACCTGGATAAATCTGCAAAATGCCTATCGGGAAACCGTAAACTCTTTGCCTGAGGGTTATGCGGGAACGCGGGCAAAACTATATCCCGGATATTTTTTAAGCGAGGGTATGTCGGGCAGAGATATAAGCGATTTACAAACCTATTTAAGTTTTATCGGAAGATTTATTCCCGAGCTTCCCGTTTTGCCCGTAACGGGATACTTTGGCTCCCAAACGCGAGGCGCAGTAGAAACCTTTCAGCGTCTTTTCGGTCTTCCCGTAAACGGAGCCGTTGGACCTGTTACCTGGAACACTATTACAAACCAATATAATTTCCTTGCGGAAACCGAAGGCGTTTAAAAGAATTTTTTTGCTTTTTCCGTGCATAATAGTCACATAAATTGCTATTTAAAGGAAGATTTTATGCATACGGGAATTGATGATTATATCGGCATCCTTCTTTCTAAAGATTTTGAAAAAAACACACAGAAAATCGAGGATATATTAAAAAACAACTGCATTCTTTTTAAAAGAACAATAAAAGTCGGGCATACGGGTATGCGATGCCGCCTTTATTATATGGACGGTATGGTAAACGCCTCTCTGATTGATGACTCGGTGATTCGCCCGTTGGTTTCCTCATCTTTAGAAGATAAAAACTTCTGCACCGCAGATTTTCTGCTTTCGAATATTCTTTTTACGGGAGATGCCAAACCCATCACCGATCTTGGCGAAATTCTCCGCTCTATTCTTTATGGCGATACGATACTGATACTTGAAGAAAACGAAACTGCCATAGTAGTGGATTCAAAGGGTTGGCGCACAAGAGGGGTTAGTGAGCCCGTAGATGAAAGAGTTTTGCAAGGTCCACGCGAAGGTTTTGATGAGGCGGCAATGCTAAATATGGCTCTTATCAGGCGGAAACTTGTAACTCCCGACCTTTGCACCGAAATGCTCCGAATTGGAAGAAGGAGCAGTACCCTTGTGTTTATTTGTTATCTCGGCTCCCTCGCCGATAAAAACACCGTAAACCGCATAAGAAAACAGATAAAAGAGATAGATATTGACGGGGTTTTGGACAGTAACTATATTGCCGAAATAATAAAAAAACCAAAATATTCTCTTTTTAAAACCATCGGCACTACCGAGCGCCCCGATATTGTAGCGGCGCGACTTTTAGAAGGCCGAATCGCCGTTATAGTCGATGGCACCCCCGTAGCGCTGACTATTCCCTATCTTTTTTGTGAAAACTTTCAATCCGATGAAGATTATTATCTTAATTTTCTGGTTTCTTCGGTGGGGCGGTGTTTAAGATATATCTGCTTTTTTCTTGCAGTAGGCGTACCCGCCGTTTTCACCGCCCTTTGCACCCACCATTTTGACCTTTTGCCAACCTCCTTTTCGCTGACTCTTATACGACTGCGGGGTGGTGTTCCTTTCCCATCGGTAATTGAATGTCTTTTACTCATATTTGTTTTCGAAATTTTAAAGGAAACAGGGGTGCGAATGCCCCAAAGTCTCGGTCACGCTTTAAGTATTGTAGGCGGACTCGTGGTTGGACAAGCATCGGTAGAAGCGGGTATTATCAGCGCTCCTATGCTGATAGCCGTAGCCCTTAGCGGCATTGCGGGGCTTATGATTCCCCGTCTTAAAGGCGCGGTATTTTACCTTAAAGTGCTTTTTACCGTAATGGGAGCCCTTTTCGGTCTTTACGGTATATTTATATTAGCCGCTCTCGTAACCTTGAAGGTTTTATCCCTCGATTCTTTTGGTACGGATTACACTCTGCCCCTTATTAAACCCAATCTTCAAAATCTTAAGGATACCGTAATACGCGCTCCTTGGAGGAATATGTTTACCCGCCCTGCTTTTAATGTGGATAAAATACGAAAGGAAAGAAAAAATGATTAAAAAACTTTTATCCTTTCTTCTGATTTTTTCCTTGATTTTTATCTGCGGTTGCACGGGTTATACCGAAAGCGATAACCGACTTATTGTATCGGCTATGGGCTTTGATAAAGAAGAAGGGAACTTTTCTTTATATTTGCAGACAGTTACGGTAAACGAGGCGGAATCGGAACTTAAAGAGCAGACCTATGAGGCCACGGGTAAAACGGTGGAAGACACTCTTTTTTCTCTTAAATCCAAAATTTATAAACCCCTTTCCTTTGAGCATTGCAGCGCGGTTATACTCTCTACCCGACTTTTAAAAAACGATATAAAAGAAATTATCCGTTTTTGCAAAAAAACACAGGGGCTCAACACCTCGGTTTACTTTGCCGCCGCAGATGATACAGAGAAAATATTACACTTGACCGCCGTTTCGGAAGCGGCGGGCGGTTACGATATTTCTTCCGCTATAGAAAGCAAGGATGAAGATATGGGCATCAGGTATAAAAACCGTCTTTATGAACTGCTTTCTTCCGAGGACCAATTTATACCTACCGCATATCTTCCCTTTTTAAATATAACGGAAGATAAGTTTTATATTGACGGAGAAAGGGTTTATATTGATTTTTCCCCGAAAAGAAAACTGAGCCCCGATGAATCTTTCATCCTTTCGGTTTTAACCAACCGTTACCGCAAAGGCAATATTACCTTAAACGGAGAAACCGCGCAAATTCAAGATTCCCACACCTATTTTTCTGCTCGTATAAATGGCGGAAAACTTTATATAGAACTTAAAACAGAATTCCGTTTCAAAAACCGCAGCGAAAACTTTTTAGAGCAGTTTAATCTTTCGGCGCAAAATATTTTATCAAGAAAAGAAGATATTTTTAATTTTTCCGAAGTTTTAAGACAAAAATTCCCGAAAGTATTTGCGGCAGTTAAACCGAGTTACAATGAAATTTATTCGGCCGCCGCCATTTCTTATAAAGCAGAGGAGGAATTGTTTTGAAAATTTTAAAAGGTTACTCGCCTCACTCTGTCGCCCTTATCACCTTAACAATTTTGGGAGAGGCGGTTATGACGGTTCCCTATAAACCCTCCGATATTTACTCATTTTCGGGGTTTTTATCCGCGTTTGTTTTAAGTATCGCTTTGTTTCTGTTGGCACCCTTTCTTTTTAAATCGGGGATTAAAACTTTGAAAAATTCTTCTCTTGCTGTGAAAATTATCTGCCGCGGCGTTTTTTTACTGCTTTCCCTTTTATTTTGCCTTTCATCTGCCTTTCCGTTTTTAGAATTTTTGAATTTTTCAGAAAAAATACTGATGCCGCGGGCAAGTAAAATCATCGTAATTTTACTGTTTTTATCGGTGCTTATCCCATTTTTAACGGCAAAAAAAGAGGCGGTTTTTAAATTTGCCTTAATATCCGCCGTGTTTTCTGCCATTATAATTTTTTTGCTTTTTATTGTTTCGGTACCATCAATGAAACTTATAAATATTTCGGTATTTTCTTTTCCGCCGATAAAAAATCTCACAAAAGAAGGGACATCTTATTTTCTTAAAATTTTTCTGCCCGCTTTGGCCTCTATTGTACTTTGCCACAAGGCAAATCCGTCATTCAATAAAAAAACCGCCCTTTTGGGCGTAGCATCGGGCGGTATCCTTTTAAGCGGTGTTTTTCTTACCTCTTTGTTGATTTTGGGTAGCGGTGTAAATCATTTTGAGTTCCCTTACCTTTCGGCCATCGGCACCCTTACTTTCGGAAATCTTTTTACCCGTTTAGACCTATTTGTATATTTTCTGTTTTTCGTTTCGGCTCTTATTAAAACCGCCGTTTTAATAAGGAGCGGGGTTTTTATCATCCACCTTTTGAAAACTAAAAAATCCCCTTGACCGAAAGGGGATTAAATCTTATAATTACTATATTATTTACTTTCCTTAAAGGAGTTTTTTATGCGTAAAAGCGGAATTTTAATGCCTGTTTTTTCCCTTTCCTCAAATTACGGGATAGGAACTTTGGGAAAGGCGGCAGAAAATTTTATAGATTTTCTAAAAAAAGCAGGGCAAAGTTATTGGCAGATACTGCCCCTTAACCCCACAAATTATGGGGACTCACCCTACCAATCCTTTTCTTCTTCGGCGGGTAACCCTTATTTTATAGACCTTGATACTTTGTGTGAAGAAGGGCTTCTTTTTAAAGAAGAATATGAAAATATAGATTTCGGAGATAACCCTCTGAGCGTTGATTACGGCAAACTTTACGAAAATCGTCTCGATATTTTATATATCGCTTTCTCCCGATTCAAAGAAAACGAAGAATATAGAAAATTTGCCGAAAAAGAGGATTATTGGCTCCGCGAATACGCTCTTTTTATGGCGCTTAAAGATGCCTTTGGCGGAGCGGCTTGGTATACCTGGGATGATGACCTTAAGTTCAGAAAAAAAGCGGCATTAAAAGAAGCCGAGTCCAAATATAAAGACCGCATTAATTTTCATAAATTCGTGCAGTTTAAATTTTTCGAGCAATGGCTCCGAATTAAAAACTACGCCAATAGCAGTGGCATCGAAATCATAGGCGATATGCCTATATATGTTGCCCACGACAGCGCAGATGTATGGAGTAATACAAATTGCTTCGACCTTGATAAAAATCTTAATCCTAAATCCGTTGCGGGAACTCCGCCCGATGCTTTTTCGAAGGATGGGCAACTCTGGGGGAGCCCACTTTACAGATGGAATTATATGGCCAAAGAGGATAAACCCTATTCCTTTTGGATAAACAGAATGAAATCCGCTTTCCAAATTTACGATATTGTCCGAATTGACCATTTCAGAGGTTTTGAATCCTACTATGCCATAAAGTTCGGAGCCGAAACCGCTAAAGACGGAGTTTGGAAAAAGGGTCCATCTATGAAACTTTTCAGAGCCCTTAAAAAAGAATTCGGCGAAAGTCTCCCCATTATAGCCGAAGATTTGGGATTCTTAACACCCCAGGTCAAAAAACTCCTTAAGGATTCCGGTTTCCCAGGTATGAAGGTACTGCAGTTTGCCTTTGATAGCCGCGAAGAAAGTGATTATCTTCCCCATAATTATAATAAAAACTGCATTGTTTACACCGGCACCCACGATAACGATACTATTATGGGTTGGATAAAATCGGCGCCGCCCGAAGATGTGGCATTCGCCGAAAAATATCTGGGCGCCAAAGCCGAAAGCGGTTTTAACTGGGCCTTAATAAAGGCGGCAATGATGTCTGTAGCGGATACGGCCATCCTTATGATGCCCGATTTTATAGGGCTCTCTGGAAGCGGCCGAATTAATACTCCATCTACCCTTGGCGATAACTGGAAATGGCGTATTGACGGGGCTTGTATAAACGATTGGCTTGCGGGCATTATATACGATTTAACCGAAACCTACGGAAGAATTCCTAAAGAGAAATAAAAAAATGGCTTGACCGCAACGGTCAAGCCATTTTTGTTTTTCAAGATTATTCTTCAACCTTTTCTTTTGAAAGGATAATATTAATTATAATACCGAGGATAAGCGCGCAGGCAATGGAAGTAAGGGTTACCTTGCCGAAATTAAGGGTAAGTCCGCCGATACCTGCAATAAGAATTGCCGATGCAACGAAAAGATTTTTGTTTTGGTTTAAATCTACCTTTTGTACCATCTTAAGACCGCTGACTGCTATAAATCCGTAAAGCGCCATACAAACGCCGCCCATTACACAGGAAGGAATCGAGTTAACGAAGGCAACAAAAGGATTAACGAGAGAAACAAGTATAGCGCCGATGGCGGCAGTAATAATGGTTACAACCGAAGCGTTTCTGGTGATGGCAACGCAGGCAACCGATTCGCCGTAGGTAGTATTGGGGCAACCGCCGAAGAAAGCGCCTACCATAGAGCCGACACCATCACCGAGGAGTGTTCTATGAAGACCGGGGTCTTCGAGAAGGTCTTTTTCGATGATAGAGGAAATATTTTTATGGTCGGCAATATGTTCTGCAAATACAACGAATGCAACGGGAATATATGCTACTGCGATAGTTCCGATATAAGAGCCGCTTAATTCACCGATTCCCTTTACAGCTGTTAAGAAGGTGAAATCGGGAATGGCAAAGAAGGTTTTAAGGGTAACACCATCTGCCACAAGGGCGGTAAAGTGTGAAAAATCGATAACCATCAAAGCAGAATTATCGGTAATGATTCCGATTACGGTGAATATTGCCGCAACAAAATAACCCGCAAGAATTCCGAGAATAAAGGGAATAAGTTTCATCATTTTCTTGCCATAGGTTGAGCAGAGGGTTACTACGATAAGGGTAATAATACCTATAAGAACGCAGATAAGAGGATTGGCAATCGATGTGCCTTCTACCTTAACGCCGCCGTTTTGAAGGTCGCCCACCGCATTTCCCGCAAGGGAAAGACCGATTATGGCAACTGTGGGGCCGATAACAACTGCGGGCATAAGTTTATTTATCCAATTAACGCCTGCAATTTTAACAATGATTGCGATAACAACATAAACAAGACCTGCAAAAACAGCGCCTAAAATAAGACCCACATATCCAAGGGACATCGATACCCCGCCTGCAAAAGCCGCGGCCATAGAGCCGAGGAATGCGAAGGAAGAGCCAAGGAACACAGGGCTTCTGAACTTGGTGAATAGCGCATAAACCAATGTTCCTACACCCGCGCCGAAAAGGGCAGCCGCAGGGCTCATTCCGTTACCGATAATAACCGGTACTACGAGGGTTGCCGCCATAATGGCGAGTAACTGCTGAATTGCGAAGACAATTACTTGACCGAATTTAGGTCTGTCTTCCACGCCGTAAATCATTTTCATTTTTCTTCATCCTCCGTATTTAACTTAAAATTTATATCAATTCGGATTTTAAATCCGTATTAACCCGTTGTGAGTTCCACCGCAATTATATCATCAATTGGGGGAATTTTAACATTTATCCGTTCACTTTTTGAGGTGGGGATATTTTTGCCTACATAATCTCCCCTTATGGGAAGTTCGCGGTGACCTCTATCTACAAGTACCGCAAGTTGCACCGCATCGGGTCTGCCGTGCCGCATAACCGCATCTAAAGCCGCGCGGGCGGTTCTGCCCGTATATAAAACATCATCAACAAGCACTACGGTTTTGCCCGATATATCGAAACCTATCTGATAATCTTTTATTATGGGCTCCTCTGATTTTGTTTCAAGGTCATCTCGATAGAAGGTAATATCCAGCACCCCCGTAGGCACCGAAGCCCCCTCTATCTTGCTTATATTTTCCGCGATTATTTTTGCAAGAGGTACCCCTCTGCGCTTGATACCTATAATGCAAAGATTTTCGCATCCGTTATTCTTTTCAACTATTTCATGGGATATTCTTTTAAGCGCACGGCTAACCGCCGCTTCATCCATTAACACTGCCTTGAGTTCGGACAATTTAAAACCCACCTTTACCGGATTAAAAAATAAGCCGCACTTATGTGCGGCAAAGTTCATCTCTTTATAATATGTATATACCCTTTTCATATATACATATAATATATAAGCCCTTGCCGACATCTCTGTGTCAAATTTAAAGGAACCTTTTGCTAAAGTTATTCTAACACACCCATACCTCAATGTAAAGTATTTTGTGTATAATTTTTAGCGGTTGAGCATACTATATATAGGTTCTATTCTATTTTTAAAGGGTCGTTTTTGCCGCTTTATCCACACTGTTTACTTAAAATCGGCATTTTTCACAAGTTTTCTGACATTAAATGTCAGAAATTCCGTAATTTTAAAAGTTACAAAGTTGTAACTTTTTGATTTTTCGTAATTTATTGTGCAAAATGCACAAATTTATAGCGCGTTTTCGCCTTGACATTGTGAGTTTAATCGCATATAATAACAACGCTTTTGAAAAAGTTGTATCTTAACGAAAGCTAACAGGATAAAATCGAATTTAATTTTTCCGTTTTATTCTTAAAGGAGAAGATTATGTTTACAGTTATAAAGGCCGCTTTAGGCAAACTGAAAAGTGTTGTCTTTAGCCGCACCCCCTTAATAGCCGTACTTTGTATCGCCTGTATTATTTCATCGGTTATGCTGGGCTTTAGTGTCCGCACATTTAATATAACCGATGGCAGCAGCACCTTTACTATCCGCTCTCTTGCAGGGGATATTAATTCGGCGCTAAAACTTGTTGATTTAAAATCAAATAACTTTCGTGTTATGACCACCTGCGTTAACGGAAATGTAACCGATGTTGAAATCGCGTATACCTTCCCCGTTTTCGTAACCGTTGGTGAAAAAACGACCGAAATCGCTGCGGTTAAGTCCACCGTTCAAGAAATTCTAACCGAAATGGGCTTAAGTGTTGATGAAGATGATATGGTAGAGCCCTCTGCCGATACACTTCTCACCGAAACCGCTTATATCGACTTTGCCGATATTGAATACGTTTCAGGAAGTTATACCAAAACCGTTCCCTGCAAAACCGAGGTTATCTATTCGAGGGAAAAAGCCGAGGGAACAACCACCGTTAATCAGGGCAGCGACGGTGAAGAACTTATTGAATATACCGCAAAGGTAGTAAACGGCGTTACCGTTGAAACCGTAGTTAATAAAGTGACCGTGCTTTCCAAGGTTAAAAACACCCAAAAAATCATCGGCACAAGAAAACAAGCGGTTATGACAAGCAATGATGTTAAGGCTATATCGGTACTTAAACCCGCAAAACCCATTGACCTTGATAAAAACGGTCGCCCCGTAAGTTATAAGGCAATGAAAACCGTTCAGGCAACTGCATATTCAAGGGATGCTATCTGCTCAACAGGTGTTCCTACCTGCCCCGGTCGTATTGCGGTTAACCCCGATATCATTCCTTACGGCACAAAGATGTATATCGTTTCAAGTGACGGAAAATATGTTTACGGATATGCCATCGCGGCAGATACGGGCGGATTCATTAAATCAAGACCTACAAATGTAGACCTATTTATGAGTTCATCATCCCAAACCAGTGCCTTTGGAAGAAGAAACGTTGATATTTATATTTTAGAATAATTTTAACCGCCGAATTTTCGGCGGTTTTTTTATTGAAAATTAAATAAAACTATGATAAAATAACCTTGAAAGAAGGTATAATTTATGGCAAATATATGGCATGATATTGACCCCCGTAGAATAACACCCGAGGATTTTATATGCGTTATTGAAATTCCCAAGGGCAGTAAAAAGAAATATGAACTGGATAAGGAAACGGGATTTATAATTCTCGACCGTATTCTTCACACTTCAACCCACTATCCCGCCAACTACGGTTTTATTCCCCGCACATACGGCGATGATAACGACCCGTTGGATGTTTTGCTCCTTTGCTCCGAGGTTTTAGAGCCATTAACACTTGTACGGGCATACCCCATAGGCGTAATTAAAATGATAGATAACGGCAGGTCCGATGAAAAGATAATCGCAATTCCCTTTAACGACCCCACCTATAATAACTATAAATCCATCGGCGAACTGCCAACCCATATATTTAACGAAATGCGCCATTTCTTCGAAGTTTATAAAACCCTCGAAAATAAAGCTACGGCGGTTGATGAAGTGGCCGACCGCGAGGAATCCCTTAAGATAATCCAATCCGCCATAGAAAATTACGACGATAAATTTAATAAATAGCGATTTAAAATCTACAAATATGAAAACACCGAGAAAATTTGAAAGTTTTCTCGGTGTTAATTTTTATTTCTTCATTAAAAACCAAAGTATAGTCATTATCTGCAAAACTCCGCTTATAATAAATATAAGGTTGAGTTTCGGCAACATATAAAATGTGCTTACAATCACAAATACCGATGCGGGTATTATCCAGATAAGCAAAGATACCGAAATAAATTGATAAAGTTTGCTCCACCAACAGCAACCTAAAACCAAATTAACGATGGATGCCGCAGACAATGCATAAACAAACATATGCCAAGTGGGGTAGGATTTCAGGGTTAATTCGAAAACAAAAAAGAGAACCGCCGCAAGTAACAGTACTAACCCTACGGAAAGAATGGTTATAATTATCTTATTACGGTGCAAAAGAGGTTTTTTGACCTCTTTGTCGCCTATCATATCATCAATGGTCATACCGAAAAGTTCGGCAATGGTGGCAACCACCAATAAATCAGGGAGTCCTTCTCCTCTTTCCCACTTGGAAACCGATTTATCCGAATAATTAAGTTTCTCTGCCAACTCTAATTGAGTAAGTCCCGCTCTGCGCCTATAACAAGCAAGATTATGGGAAAAGTTTTCTTTTAATTTTTCTTCGGTTATATTCATATTTTCTCCGTTTTTCTTCTCTACCACAAGTAGATTTTTATATTTTATCGAAATTTATAAATTTTTAAAAGTTTTTATTGGCTAAAAAATCCCTTCAAAAAAATCCTCTTGACCGAATTTATAATCTTTGCAGATATTAACTACTGTTTTGCCTTTTTTTAAAGCATAATTTATGGTGTTTTTCGTGCCGCCTCCAGCTCCATCAAACCAAGTGAGGACATAGTCACTATTATCCACCATATATCTATTGCGAATGCTATAGCAACCTCTATGATAATCTTCCGAGGTAAAAACAACCTCATCTGCGGTGGATAAAACCGCTTCGTAGCGCGATTTCCAGACATCTGTATATGTATCGGATTGGTTTTTAAAGGGTACTGCGCAGATGAGTTTTACGGGGTGTGGACAGGCCTTTTTTAAATCTAAAACCGCTTCAGCAGCTATAATATCAAATCCCATAGCGCCGCCCGTATAAAAGGTATAACACTCATCATCAAAAAGGGATAAAAGAGTTACGGTAAGTTCGTTTTCGAATTTTATATATTCCTCATTGCTTTTATTTAAAGAAAATGGGAATTTTGAGGGGCGGTATCCCGTGAAGCAACACACTTTAAAGCGCTCTTCCATAACTCTACCCCCTTTAGAACTCGCGTTTTTTATATAATATCATATTCCTTTCGGCTCTGTCAACTTTTTGTGATAATGAGGTTAAATATATTTTTTGTTTTCTTGACTTTAACAGTATATTGGTTTATTATATGGATAACGAAAGAACGGAAAGACGGTGTGCTTATGGACGCTATCGACCTTAAACTTATAACCCTTCTTGAAAAGAACGCCAGAACCCCTCTTAAAGAACTTGCCAAAGAGGTTTATCTTTCTTCGCCCGCCACTGCCGCGAGAATTGAACGCCTCGAAAAAGAGGGCATCATTTCTTCTTATGAAGCGAAACTGGATTTAAAAAAGTTAGGTCTTCCCATAACCGCTTTCATTAACCTTGATTTAGACCCCAAAAGCAAACCCACATTCTACCCCTTTATCTGCTCTCATCCCAATGTAATTGAATGTAATTGTGTTACGGGCAGATATTCTCAACTCATAAAGGTGGCTTTTGAAAGCACCGAGGCGCTGGATACCTTTATCGGTGAACTTAATACCTTTGGCCCCACCGAAACCCAGATTGCTTTCTCAACCCCCAAACCGCCTACAAACGCCCGTATCGAAGAGATTTTAAATATAGAAACCGAGGAATAAATTTCTTTTTAAGGATAAAAATATTAAGGGCAAGGCCAAAAGGTCTTGCCTTTTTTAAAGAGGTTATAAAATATGAGAAAAACTAAAATTGTTTGCACAATCGGTCCCGCTTGTAATAACCGCGAAACCTTAAAGCAAATGTATTTGGCGGGTATGAATGTAGCCCGTATTAACTGTTCCCACGGGGACAAAAACAGTTTAATGGAAACCATCGCTCTTATCAAAAGCGTTCGCGAGGAGCTAAACGCACCCATTGCCATAATGCTTGATACCAAGGGCCCCGAATATCGCATCAAAACCTTTAAAGATGGAAAAGTATTTTTAAATGACGGGGATACCTTCACCTTCACCGCCCGCGAAATTGAAGGCGATGAAAATGCGGTTTCGGTTTCATATAAAAATCTTGCCACCGAACTCACAGCAGGCGATACCATCCTTTTAAATAACGGACTTTTAATTTTTAAAGTTCGGGAAATCAAGGATGAAGACATTATCTGCGATATAATTTCGGGCGGCGAACTCGGTAACCGCAAGAGTATGAGTTTCCCCGGAAAAGTGCTTAAGCAGAAATATTTAAGTGAGCAAGATAAGGAAGATATTTTAATAGGCATCAAGGAAGAAGTGGAATTTATTGCCTGCTCCTTCGTATCTTCAAAGCAAGACCTTCTCGATATCAAGGAATTCATAAAGCAAAACACCGATATATATATTGATTTAATCGCTAAAATTGAAAACCGTTCGGGCGTTGATAACATCGAAGAAATTTGTACCGCTTGCGATGGGATTATGGTGGCTCGCGGAGATATGGGCGTTGAAATTCCCTTTGAGGAACTGCCCACCATTCAGAAAAAACTTATCACCAAGTGCCGCCTTCTCGGTAAGCGCATAATAACTGCCACCGAGATGCTTGAATCTATGATTCATAATCCTCGCCCCACCAGAGCCGAAATCAGCGACGTTGCCAATGCGGTTTACGACGGCACAAGCGCCATTATGCTTTCGGGCGAAACCGCCGCGGGAAAATATCCCGTGCTCACGGTGGAAACCATGTCCAAAATTGCGGAGCAGACCGAGGAAAACATCAACTATAAAAAACGATTTTATTCCACGGATTTTGAAATTAAAAACGTTGCCGATGCCCTTTCTCATTCTGCCTGCGCGATGTCTATAGATATTAAGGCCAAAGCCATCGTAGTTTGTTCCCTTTCGGGAATTACAGCGCGAATGGTTTCCCGTTTCCGCTCTCCCGTTGATATCATCGGTCTCACCGTTCACGAAAGAACCTTGAGAAAACTATCCCTCTCCTGGGGAGTTACCCCCGTTATGAGCGAAATTTATAAATCAACCGATGTGCTTTTCTACACAGCCGAAAATGTTGCAAAAGAACGCCTCGGACTCAATAAGGGCGATAAAATCGTTATTACGGGCGGCACCACCGACGGAATAACCGGCAACACAAATCTTATAAAAATCGAAACGATATAAAATAACACGGGTGGCTCTCGCCACCCGTGTTTTAGTTATAAACTATAAGTTATGAATTTGGCTTTCGCCAAATGTTATGATATTTGCTCCGCAAATAGTTAATGTGTTTGCAAAGCGAACAATATATATCGTCGGCAAAGCCGACACCGAAACTTTGCCCGTAGAGCACATCATAACGCGGCACAGCCGCTCATAACTCTTAACTTATAACTCTTAATTAAAATCCTTCGATTTCCAAAAGGTCTGCCTTTTTAAACCACTCAATTACCTGCTTATAATCATAGTGGGGTTCGCCTGTGAGATAGTGGTTTCTGAAAGTTTCGCCGTTTACGGTGAATTCGATAAGTAAAAGGCCTACTTTTCTATCATAGGAACAACTACCGCATCAGAAAATAGTAAAAAACTCTTGCCGTTGTTTATTATAATAGGTATAATAAGGTTGAATAAACAGTAAAGGCGGTGTAAATATGGCAGGTAAAAAATACCCCGACCGACTTTTAAGCAATGATGGTGAATTTTCCGGATACCATACCACAATCAGAAAAGATTATCCTTGCCATTGGCATAATTATTATGAATTTGAATATATCCGCAATGGCGAATATATTCATATTGTTAACGGTAGAAGAAGATTGCTTGGCAAGGGGGCTTTGGTTTTTTGCACCAGTTCTGATATTCACGCCATTGAGGTGCCCGATGTTGCCTATTTAAGCACCATTCACTTCACGGAAAATCATTTGACGGAAACTTCAAGAAGAATAATAAATTCTTTGAAATCAAGAGATTTTTCCTTCGATGATGAAACCTTCGGTGTGGTCAGGGATATGATTTTTCAACTTCATTCCTTGCAAAAAAACGAATATCCAAACAATTTGGATTTCATAAAAAACCGCATAGAAGCCGTTTTGCTTTACTGCGCCGCCTTTGACGAACAGACCGAAACCGAAGCTAAAAACAATAACCTTATGGATGCCGTAGGGTATATTGACAGTAATTTCAGAGAGCCGATAACTTTGGAAAAGGCCGCTAATCTCGCAGGTCTTTCAAAAGGTGCTTTTTCTGCAGTTTTTCGCAAGAAAATCGGCGTAACATTCCAAGATTATATTATCAAAAAACGGCTTAACTGGGCTTCCACTCTCCTCAAATCCACCGAGCTTAATATAACCGAGATTGCCTATAATTCGGGATTTCGCTCCCACTCCCATTTTAGCAGTATGTTTAAAAAGGTTTTTGGTATTTCTCCTCTTGATTACCGAGATAAACATAGAAAAAATCCAAACAAGGAAATTGAGGGATAATTATGGCTAACAAAAAAACTCCCGATAGATTAGCGGGCGGATTCGAATATTTCAAAATCTCACAAGATAACAGAAGTGAAGATTACCCTTGCCATTGGCACAATTTTTACGAATTTGAATGGTTACGGCGCGGAAGTTTCATACACCGAATGAACGACAACGAAACCCTTTTAAATGCCGGAGATTTGGTGCTTTGCACCACTACGGATATTCACTCTTTGGAGGTTGACCGCGGCAGAATAGAAATCATCACTATGCATTTCGATGACAGTTACCTGACCGCCACTTCAAAAAAGGCCATAAATTCACTTAAAAACCGTGAGTTTTCCTTTGATGAGAAAACCGTGAAAATCATTGATGATATTTTCTCTGTTTTATTCGACTTGCAAGAAAACAAATTCATAAATAAAAAAGAAAATATTAAAAACCGCATAGAAACCATTCTTCTCTACTGCGTTGAGGCGGATAGCGATAAAAAGCAAAAACTCAGCGGTTTTATGGAAGCAATAGGATATATTGATAATAACTTCAGAGAAAGCATTTCGCTCGAAGCCGCCGCAAAAATTGCAGGGCTCTCCCGCGGTGCCTTTTCCGCCACATTTCATAAAGAGATGGGCGTAACCTTCCAGGAATATCTTATAAATAAACGAATCAAATGGGCTTCTACCCTTCTGAAAAATACAGACCTTAACATAACGCAAATTGCCTTTGATTCGGGATTTAAATCCCACTCCCATTTTAGTCATAGTTTTAAGGCAAACAAAGGTGTTTCTCCAGCAATTTACCGCGAAAAGCATCTGAAAAACGCCAAAAATGAGCAAATTCATTAACAAAACACATAAAAAATATATGATTTCTTAAAGACATTTGTAACTATATGTTTTATAATAAAGCCATAAACTCCAAGAAACGAGGGATTTTATGGTTTTTTCTAAATGGGATTTTAAAACGGGAGATATCGCTATAAACGATGTCAGTTCCCCTTGCTCATTTTACTCTGTTCTTTTAGAGAACGGAAAGATGGAAGACCCTTTCTGGCGCGACAATGAATATAAGTGCCGCGATTTATGCCGCGCTGACTGTTCTTTTGAAACCAAGTTTACCGTAACCGCGGAAGACCTTTCAAAAGAATATCAGACAGTGCGCCTTGCAAATATCGATACCATCTGCGATATTTATCTTAACGGCAAAAAACTTGCCCATACAGAAAATATGCACAGAAGATTTGTGTTCGATGTTAAGGGTAAAGTAAAGGAAGGCGAAAACACCCTTCTTATCTATATAAACTCCCCTATTTTAGAAATGGAGCGTCTTCAACTTGAACACGAGGTTATCGGTTGCGGCGACTCGGTTTACGGCGCAGGACGACTTCGCAAATCGTTCTCAATGTCAGGTTGGGACTGGGGTCCGCAACTTCCCGATATGGGTATCTACGGCAAGTGCGAATTTTTGGCCTTCGATAGCAAAATCGAAGAAGCCCAAATCCGTCAAAAGCACAGAGCAGATGGCACCGTAGTTTTAACTATTACCCCCGAAGTCACAGGTGAAGCCGACTCTTTCGAAATAAACGTCACACTTGGTGATAAAGTTTATGCCGTAGATTATGAAAACGGCATTGGCACAGTTGTTATTGAGGACCCTGAGTTTTGGTGGCCCAGAGGTTACGGTGAGCAACCCCTCTATACCGTAGAAACCAAGTTGATTAAAAACGGCAAGGTTCTTGATATCAATAGCCAGAGAATCGGTCTTCGCACTATGCGTGTTCATTCTCTTCGCGACCAATACGGAAAGGATTTTACCGTAGTAGTTAACGGTGTTTCTATATTTTGTATGGGTGCTAACTATATCCCTGAGGATAACATCTTCCCGAGAATCACAAAGGACGTTATCAAGCGCCTTATTGACGATAGTATTGCCGCAAACTATAATATGCTTAGAATCTGGGGCGGCGGATATTACCCCACCGATTATTTCTATGACCTTTGCGACGAGAAAGGTCTTCTCGTTTGGCAGGACTTTATGTATGCCTGTACCCTCGTTACCTTTAACGATGAAGTTAAAGCCAATCTGGAGCCCGAGATTATAGATAATATAAAGCGACTTCGTAACCGCACATCTTTGGCGCTTTTCTGCGGAAATAACGAAATCGAATCATCTTTGGGATATAGAAGAGAGGCACATATTTGGAACGATTTCAGAATTGCCTATGTGGAAATTTTCCAACGCTTAATGCCTAATATCTGCAAAAAGTATGCCCCCGATGTTTTTTATCTTCCTTGTTCGCCCACAAGCGGTTGGAATGATGTAACTCCATTTGACCCAAATCATGGTGACACTCACTATTGGGATGTTTGGGGCGATGGCAAAGATTTTAAGGACTGCAGAAATTACTATCACCGTTTCCTTTCCGAATTTGGTTTCCAATCCTTCCCCTCGATGAAAACCATCGAATCCTTCACACTTCCCGAAGATAGAAATATCTTTACTCGCGTTATGGAATCCCATCAGAAAAACGGCGGCGGCAACAGTAAAATTCTTGATTTTATGGCGAGAAGCTATAGATATGTACACGGACTCCCCGAAATCACGTATATTTCCCAGCTTAATCAAGCCGATGCAATGAAGGAAAACGTTGAGCATCTTCGCAGAAACCGCGGCAGATGTATGGGCGCTCTTTATTGGCAAATCAATGACTGCTGGCCCGTTGCATCCTGGTCTTCTATTGACTACTTCGGCCGTTGGAAAGCGTTACACTACTATGCAAAACGCTTCTTTGCCCCTATTCTTATGTCGGTTGAAGATTCGGGAACAAATATGAGGATAAATATCTCCAACGAAACTATGAGTGAATTCAAAGGAACACTCGAGTGGAAAATTCGGGATACAGACCTTAACGTAATTGCCCAAGGCGAAATGAACGCGGATGCCAAATCTCTTACCTCCAAGTATATTGGTGATGTTAATGTATCCGAGTGGGTTAAGGGTGACGATAGATATTCTCGCTTCTTCGTTGCCGAACTTTACGATGAAAAGGGCAATTTCGTTTCCAAGCAAGTAATTTTAATCTGCAAACCTAAGCATTTTGAATATAAGGAAGTTAAAGTTAATACCGAGGTTAAGCGCGAAAACGGTAAGACCATTATTTATCTTTCGGCAGATAGCTTTATTCATAATATTGAAATTTCCTTTGAAAACATTGATACCGTTCTTTCGGATAACTTCTTCTCTATTACCGATAAGAAACCCGTGAGAATAGAAACCTTGGGCGATTTCTCAGTAGAGGAAATCGAAAAGGAAATTAAGATTACCTCTATTAACAGTGTCAGTCAAAATCATTAAAAATATAAAAACATAATAAGTGAGGAATTTTTATGATTTTTAGTAAATGGAACTTTAAAACGGGAGATATCGCTATAAACGATGTTACTTCCCCTTGCTCATTTTACTCGATTCTTTTAGAAAACGGTAAAATGGAAGACCCCTTCTGGCGTGATAACGAATACGACGCCAGAGATTTATGTCGCGCTGACTGTTCTTTTGAAACAGTGTTCACTGCAACCGCAGAAGACCTTTCTAAAGAATATCAGACCATCCGCCTTGCAAATATCGATACCATCTGCGATATTTATCTTAACGGCAAGAAAATTGCCCATACCGAGAATATGCACAGGAGATTTGTTTTCGATGTTAAGGGCAAGGTAAAAGAGGGAGAAAACACCCTTCTTATATACATAAATTCTCCCATTTTAGAGATGGAGCGTCAGCAGCTTCAGCACGAAATATTTGGCCTTGGAGATTCTATTCACGGTACAAATCAACTGCGAAAGGCGTTCTGTATGTCAGGTTGGGACTGGGGCCCACAACTCCCCGATATGGGTATCTATGGCAAGTGCGAGTTTTTGGCCTTTGATAGCAAAATCGAAGAGGTAGAAATCCGTCAGAAGCACAGAGCAGATGGCAGCGTTATTCTTACCATCACCCCTGAAATTACGGGTGAAGCCGATAGTTTCGAAACCACCGTATCTCTCGGTGATAAGGTATACGAGGTTGAATATGATGACGGCGTAGGCACAGTTATTATTGATGACCCTGAGCTTTGGTGGCCCAACGGCTATGGTGCACAGACACTTTACACCGTAGAAACCAAGCTCTCTAAAAATGGCGAAGTTCTTGATACCAATAGCCAAAAAATCGGTCTTCGCACCCTTACCGTTCATTCCCTTAAGGATAATTACGGCAAGGATTTCACCGTAGTTGTAAACGGCGTTTCCATCTTCTGTATGGGCGCGAACTATATCCCCGAGGATAGCATATTCCCCCGCATCACGAGAGAAGTTCTTGACCGACTCACCGACGACAGCGTTAAAGCAAACTATAATATGCTTCGCGTTTGGGGCGGCGGATATTATCCAAGTGACTATTTCTATGACCTTTGCGACCAAAAGGGACTTCTTGTCTGGCAGGACTTTATGTATGCCTGCGGATGCGTTCGTTACACCAAGAAAATCGGTGAAAATCTTTCTGCCGAAATCCGCGATGTTGTAAAGCGCATCCGCAATCACGCCTCTTTAACCCTCTTTGCAGGCAATAACGAAATTGAGCAATCCATTTTTTGTAGAAAACACGCCGGCACCTGGAACGATTTCAAGATGGCTTATATGGAAATTTTCCACAAGCTTATGCCTGATATCTGCGAGGAACTCGCTCCCGATGTTTATTATATTCCTTCTTCTCCCACATCTAGCTGGAACGATAAGGACCCCAACGATACCAACTGGGGCGACTCTCACTATTGGGATGTATGGCACGGACTTAAGGACTTTACCGAATATAGAAAATTCTATTTCCGCTTCCTTTCCGAGTTTGGTTTCCAGTCCTTCCCCGCAATGAAAACCATAGAATCCTTCACCCTTCCCGAAGATAGAAATATCTTTACTCGCGTTATGGAATCCCATCAGAAAAACGGCGCCGCCAACGGCAAAATTCTTGACTATATGGCAAGAAATTACCGTTATGTAGCGGGTCTTCCCGAGCTTTGCTTTGTTTCTCAGATAAATCAGGCCGATGCTATGAAATACGGCGTTGAGCATCTCAGAAGAAACCGCGGCAGATGTATGGGAGCACTTTATTGGCAGATTAATGACTGTTGGCCCGTTGCCTCCTGGTCTTCTATTGACTACTTCGGTCGCTGGAAAGCGCTTCACTATTATGCAAGACGCTTCTTTGCCCCTGTTCTTATGTCGGTTGAGGATGCTAAGGGCAACCAAATGCCCAAGATCACCGAGGTTACCACTAATGTTTACAATACCTACGATGTTCCAAGAACAACTATGCGCGTAAATATTTCCAACGAAACTATGAAAGATTTTAAAGGAACTGTTAAATGGGCCGTTCGCGATAACGACCTGAGCGCCGTTGCAGAGGGAGAAATAGCGGTAAATTCCAAGTCCCTAACCGCAGGTTATATTGCTACTGTTGATATCGCCGACTACGTAAACGGTGAGGACAAATATTCCCGCTTCTTCGTTGCTGAACTCTATGATGAAAAGGGCGATTTCATTTCCAAGCAAGTAATCCTCATCTGCAAACCTAAGCATTTCGAATATAAGGATGTTAAAGTTAATACCGAAGTTAAGAGTGAAAACGGCAAGACCGTTATTTATCTTTCGGCGGATAGCTTTGTTCATAATATCGAAATCTCCTTTGAAAGCATTGATACTGTTCTTTCAGATAACTTCTTCTCCATTACCGATAAAAAGCCCGTAAGAATAGAGATGGAGGGCGATTTCTCGGCAGAAGAAATCAAAAATCAGATTCAGATTACCTCTATCAATAGCGTTAGCCAAAATCATTAAATCCAATATAATACGGGGTAGCCGTGCGCTACCCCGTATTTTTTTAGTGAAATTTCGGTTTTTTCCGAAAATTTCGTAAAAATCAAAATAATTTATCGTTGCTAAAATTTAGTTCTATAGTTATAATTAAGGTAGATAATTTGTTATCTCATTGCGAAAGGTGTGTTTATATGGAAAAATATAAATCAAAGCTTACCCTTGACGGAAACTGGCAACTTTACATAGTAGAAAATAAAAACTGCAAAGATTATGCCAGTGAAGTTGTATGTGCCGATGACCTTAATAAAAAGGGCATTAAAGCCATTACGGGTACCGTTCCCGGTAACTTCGAAATCGATATGATGAGAGAGGGCCTTATTCCAGACCTTTATTATGATGTTAATACGCCCCTTGCGCAGCGCCTTGAAAACCGCCATTTATGGTATAGCACCACCTTTAATTTCGAAGGGGATGCCAAGGATGCTCCCTATTTCATTTTTGAAGGCGTTGATACCTATGCCGATTACTATTTAAACGGCGAATACATCGGCTCTACGGACAATATGCTCGTTGAACACGAACTTTCCGCCTGGAGCATTAAAAACGGTGAAAACGAACTTACCGTTCATATTACCCCCACTATGATTGCCGCCCGCGACCAAATTTACGAAGCAGGAATTTTCTCTTGCCAGACCATTACTACGGGCGCCGTTGCGGTAAGAAAGGCCGCTCATATGTATGGTTGGGATATTATGCCCCGTATTATTTCGGGCGGTATATGGAAATCCGTTCACCTTGTAACCGATAAAGAGGATATGATTGAGGAATTATATATCTATAATCGCAATCAAACTCCATCTGCAGACCCCGCCAACCAATATATGTTCATCCGCACCCGTATGAGCGAGGATTTTTGCCACGATTATACAGTTCACCTTAAGGGCGTTTGTGGAGACAGTGTGGTTGAATTCGAACGTAAACTTTGGCACAACCATGACCTTATCCCCTTCTATATTCCGAATGTTAAGCTCTGGTGGCCTAAAGGTATGGGTGAGCCCAACCTTTATCACGTTACGGTAGAACTTAAATATCAGGGCGAGGTTAAGGATACCAAAACCTTTGATTACGGTGTTCGTAAAGTTCGCCTTATCAAAACCGATTATATCGATAAGGATGGCAACGGCGACTTTAAGTTTATGATTAACGAAAAGCCCTTCTTTGCTATGGGTACCAACTGGGTACCCCTTGATGCTCTGCATTCCCGCGATAAAGAACGCCTCCCGAAAGCGCTGGAACTTCTTGGCGAATCGGGCAGTAATATCATTCGTTGCTGGGGCGGTAATGTTTACGAACAGAACGAACTTTACGATTACTGCGATAAAAACGGTATTGCCGTTTGGCAAGATTTTGGAATGGGATGCTCCTGGTATCCTCAGGATGAGGATTTCCACAATAGGATGAGAGTTGAAGCAACCAAGGTCATAAAGCGCCTTCGTCAACACCCCTCCATCATTCTTTGGGCAGGCGATAATGAGGTTGATGTAGCGATTTCTCATTGCTATGACCCCAAGACCAACTATGTAACCCGCGAAGTTCTTCCCCGTATCATTGAGCAGCTTGACCCACGCCGCGAGTATCTTCCCTCCTCACCCTATTGCTCTACAAAGGCATTTGAGGACGGTATGGCAGGTCGAATTCCCGAAAATCATCTTTGGGGACCCAGACACTATTATAAGCAGGATTACTATAAAAAGAGCGTTGCCCGTTTTGCCAGTGAAACAGGTTATCACGGTTGCAATTCTCCCGAGGGTATCAGAAAATTCTTGGCGCCCGAAAATGTTTGGCCCTTTAAGGACTTTGTTAAGGAATGTGCCTCCGCTCCTTCCATTCACAGAATGGATTATAATAAAGCATGGCAGATTCACGCCGCTTGTATGGAAGATAAAGTAGGCGCAGATTTCTCCTACCGTATACCACTTATGGGCTTCCAGATTGAAAAGGTATTCGGTGAATCCGTTCCCGATACTTTAGAGGATTTCGCCCTCGCTTCACAATTATTGCAGTCCGAAGGCGTTAAATATATGCTGGAAATGTTCCGCTCTAATATGTGGGAGAGAACAGGCATTATCTGGTGGAATCTTCTTGACGGTTGGCCTCAATTCTCTGATGCGATTGTTGACTATAACTATGTTAAGAAGATGGCTTACTTCACCATTTGCCGCATCCAAAAGCCCATTATGCTTATGTTCCGCGACCCCACCAAAACCGCGGGCAAACTTGAACTTATTGCCGCCAACGAAACCCAGAATGATACCGTGGTTACATATAAGGTTACCGATGTAGAAACGGGTGAAACTTTGCTTTCGGGCGAAGGTCAAGCCCCCGCGCTTTCGAGTTATAAATTGGCGCAGATTCCTATGATAGAAAAGCAGGGACTTTTACTTATCGAATTCACCGTAAACGGCGAAACTTTGAGAAACCACTATCTCACAGGCGAACCCCACTATGATTATAAGCAGGTAATTGAGTGGTTTAAAAAGGCAGACCTTTTGGAAATTGAAGGATTTTAAATTTTGTTAATTACGGGAGGGCTATGGGCCCTCCCGTAATTTTTTTGTATAACAAAATCCGCCCCGAAAATTTGGGGCGGATTCTTTATATTTATTAAATTTTTTGTTTAAAGGTATATAATTTTATAATGATAAATGTAACGGGGCCGCCGATCATTGCCGCGAGCACTGTTCCCCAGAACTGCGGAAGTCCCAACATATTAAGTGTGAAAACAGATCCCGTAATATAAATTATAAAATTGGGGATATAAGAAACGGCGAATCGAAAGTATCTTCGAAGGGTTGGCTTCTTTTTAAAAATCACATAGCAATTAAGGACAAAGGCACCTATATTCGATAGAATATATCCTACTATGGCC
>JAZNFF010000001.1:0-2835 GCA_045588995.1 Acutalibacteraceae bacterium | reverse complement strand
TTTTTCATAACTGATATTCTCCCTTTTAAGTTAATATAATCCACATAGCCTCACGCCATGCAAACCTACAAAATAAAAAAGCCTGCTTTTCCTAACGGAAAAACAGGGACGACAAATGCCGTGATACCACTCTGCTTCACCCTCTCCTCGCGAAAAAGGCCTCATAAGGTGCAAACACACCTTTGCAATATAACGGTTGCAACCGGTAAGACCTACTACTGTTTCAGTCCACAACTCGCAAAAGGAATTCGCCGAAATTTTCGTTACTGCCTTGCACCAAGCGGCAGCTCTCTGAAACTTAAACACTCGGTTACTGGTTTTTGCTCAAGCGTTTTTAAAATATTATGAAACTATTTTATATAACTTTTATTCGTTTGTCAAGGGTTTTATTGCTATAAATTATGGTAAATTACAATATACTACATTATTTTCAAAATTTAGGTTGCAGTAGTATACAAATTATGTTACTATATTTATATATGTGAATTTTAAAGGAGATAAAAGGAAATGAAAAATACCATTAAGCGTTCCTTAGCATTATTTATGGCTATTGCGGTATGTTTTACTTTGGTTTTCAGCGTGGAAACCCCCGCCAGAGCCGCAAGTTATGTTTATAACTGGGGCACTCGCGGAACTTTGGCTACCTCACTTTCTCAAAGCGCAATAAATTTTTATAGCGAAAATAATACTTCTTATGCAGCACTTTCCTCATTATCGGGCGGAAGTAGCGAAAGCAATATACCAAGCAGCGCGCTTTACAAAGAACTTCAAAGAATTATGAAGAATAATCATTCATACATAAACGCTTATAGTGCTAACAACGATCTTTTAAAATATACTGATTGTCAAAACGGCGGAGGAAGTATATCCTCATTTTATTCAGGAAAATCAATTGGTCCTTCTTGGGATAGCGGAAAAACTTGGAATAAAGAGCATACCTGGCCCAATAGTAAAGGTGATAAAGCAGGTAAAGGCGAAGATGATATTATGATGATTCGCCCCACCTCTGTTAGTGAAAACTCCAGCCGCGGAAATAAGGCATACGGTAAATCTTCGGGTTATTATAATCCTAACGCTGAATCAAACAATAGATATGACCTTCGCGGTGACGTTTCCCGAATTATTCTTTATCAATATGTTCGTTGGGCTTGCACCAATACAGGTTCATATAATCCCAATGGCATTTTTGGAACAGGCGGCGTTATTGAGAGTCAGGCAGTTTTATTTGAGTGGATAGAAGCTGACCCTGTTGATACTTGGGAACTTGGCAGAAACGATGCCGTTCAGTCAATAACGGGAACGAGAAATATATTCGTAGATTATCCCGAGCTTGCATATGCATTGTTTAGTAAATCTACACCTGCAGGTTATCAAACACCATCAGGCAATTCATATACAGGCGGCTCGTCTTCGGGCGGCAACGATTCCGGCAATAGCGGCAATAGTGGCTCAAATACCGGTAGCAATACAGGTTCCAATACCGGTAGCAACACAGGCAGTAATACCGGTTCTAATACAGGTACTAACACCGGTTCCAATTCAGGAACTTCAAATTCAGGTTCTTCAAATACAGGAGCTTCCAATTCTACCGGCTCAGCTTCAAGCAAATGCGCTCATAAGAACGTTCAGGTAATCGAAGCAGAAGAAGCTACTTGCGATAGAGAGGGCTATACCGAAGGCAAGTATTGTAACGACTGTAAGAAATACATAAGCGGCCATAAGAAAGTTGACCCCATGCACGCATATCAAGGTGACTGCGATACCGTTTGCGATGCTTGTGAAGAAACTCGCGAACCTCTTGGTGAGCACGAATTCTTTGATGGCGCTTGCAGAATTTGCGGCGCATCCGAAAACGGCGAGGAAGAAGTTCCAAATACCGAGAACGAAACCGATGAAGATCTAATCACCGACGGCGCCGAAGAAAAGGATAATGCACTTATATGGATTATCCTCGGCGCAGTAGCAGCCGTTATAATTATCGGCGGCGGTGTAACACTCTTTATACTTTATAAAAAAGGCGTGATCTTCGCTAAAAAATTCGATGACCTTGGCGACCAATAACAGATAATTAAAAATAAAAGGAAGTGGTTAATTCCACTTCCTTTTTTGTTTAGTAAAATTACAAAAATTTACTTTTTCAATACTTTTTTACACCAAGTACGCTGATGACAATTAGGGCACTTTAAGTAACGGGTAGTTCCCATATGCATCGCATTAAGCGCCTCCAGATAGGTAGGCACAATTTCGTGACCGCAATTTTTGCACTTATAAGCGCCCACACTAACTTCAAGCTTTAATGCATAAAAACAAGGTATTAAAAACACAACGCAAATACCGAGAATTGTGACAAGTTGCCAAACACCTTCAGGTATTAAAAATGCGGCAATAAAGAGACCTGCAATTAGTGCTGTTATACTTACAATCATAATTGCCCACATTGAAGTCCAGATGGTTTTGTTTTTCTTCTCTAATTCTTTTGCCATCTGGAGCAAAAGTTCCTCGTTTTTCTGATTACTGTTTTCCATATTGATTTTCTCCCCACTTAATAATTCGTTTACACTGATGCAAAGAATATCGCAAAGCTCGAGCATTATGGATGAATCGGGTAGCGCTTTGCCGCGCTCCCATTTTGATACCGCTCTATCGGTAATATTAAGTTTTTCTGCTAGTTGCATCTGGGTAAGATTTTTACCTTTTCTGCATTCGGCAATAAATTTTCCGATTTTTACTTGGTCCATAATTTTCTCCTTTTGCGTTACTGCAATAGTATTTTAGCAGAGAAAAAACAAAAAATACACACACCGTTGGTTGAGTTTGCAATTATTCTTCAATTAT